>NZ_DBHIEQ010000012.1:0-80290 GCF_057250505.1 Lachnoanaerobaculum sp.
TTTTGTGGGGCTTATAAAATAATTATTTTAGGACATAATCATTTATGCTTGACACCTTTCTCTTCCATTTTCTAAAACTTTTTTGTAATTTTTTAGATAAAAAGGAATAGCGAAACGATATCCCTTAAAACCTCATTATACCCTCAACGACCATTCCCTACAATCTATACTTCTCGTTATAAAATCCTCATAGAAATCAGGTTCATGGCAAATCAAAAGTATACTTCCCTTATACGCTTTCAACGCTCTTTTCAGCTCTTCTTTTGCATCCACATCCAAATGGTTAGTAGGCTCATCCAAAAACAGTACATTAGTGGCTCTGTTTATAATCTTGCAAAGTCTTACCTTAGCCTGCTCTCCGCCTGAAAGCACTCTAAAAAGGCTCTCTATATGCTTTGTCGTCAGACCGCATTTTGCCAGAGCCGATCTGACTTCATACTGGCTAAAGCCCGGAAACTCACTCCAAAGCTCCTCTATGCAGGTATTCTTTGACTTATTGTCACTCTCCTGCTCAAAATATCCTATCTCAAGATAATCTCCAAGAACAGTCTTGCCGGAAATTGCAGTTGTAAGCCCTAATATACTCTTTAAAAGAGTGGACTTGCCGATACCGTTTGCACCGAACATAGCTATCTTTTCTCCTCTTTCCATCCTTACATTTATAGGTTTTGAAAGCGGTGTATCATAGCCTATTACAAGATCTGTTGTTTCAAATATAGTCTTACCCGGAGTTCTTGCTTCTTTAAAGTTAAACTCCGGCTTCGGTTTTTCTGCCACAAACTCTATTATATCCATCTTATCAAGCTTTTTTTGTCTGCTCATAGCCATATTTCTGGTGGCAACTCTTGCTTTATTTCTGGCAACAAAATCAGCCAACTCTTCTCTTTCCTTTTGCTGACGATTGTAGGCAGCCTCAAGCTGTTTTTTCTTTACCTCATATACCTCAAGGAACTTGTCGTAGTCTCCCACATATCTGTTCAACTCCTGATTTTCCATATGGTATATGATATTTACCACCGAATTGAGGAAAGGTATATCATGTGAGATAAGTACAAATGCGTTCTCATAGTCCTGTAAATATCTTTTCAACCACTCTATATGTTCGGCATCTAAATAGTTTGTAGGCTCGTCCAGAAGTAAAATATCAGGTTTTTGAAGTAAAAGCTTAGCCAAAAGGATCTTTGTCCTCTGTCCTCCGCTAAGTTCCGTCACATCCCTGTCAAGTCCTATATCGCTAAGTCCCAGTGCATTTGCAACCTCTTCCACCTTTGCGTCTATAGTATAGAAATCATGTGCCATCAAAAGTTCCTGAATAGTGCCAAGTTCCTCCATAAGCTCATCCATCACACTTTCATCAGCCATTGTAAGCATATCGCAGATTTCATTCATCCTTTTTTCCATATCAAAAAGATGATCAAATGCCTGCTTTAGGGCATCTCTGATACTGATACCCTCTTGCAACACGGAATGCTGGTCAAGGTATCCTATCTGAACATTCTTTGCCCACTCTATTTTGCCCTCATCCGGCATAAGCTTACCGGTCACCACGCTCATAAATGTAGACTTACCCTCTCCGTTGGCACCTACAAGTCCTATATGCTCACCTTTCAGCATTCTGAAGGAAACATTGTCAAAAATAGCTCTATCACCAAAACCATGGCTCAAATTTTCCACATTCAAAATACTCATTGTATATCTTTTCCTTTTTCTTGTGATTTAATGCTTTTTTCTATACTCTTTCTTGCAATCATCATCTGATGATTACAACCAACGCATTTCAGTCGCAAATCCTGTCCGATTCTAAGTACTTCCCACTCATATGAGCCACAGGGATGTGGCTTTTTCAATGTAAGTATATCCCCTACATCAATTTTTATCATTTATCCAACTCTCTCACAAGCACAGGTATAGCTTTCTCAAACTTTACGCCATACCAGTGGCTGTCGTCATCTATTGTCTTTAATATAGCCTCTGAAACAAATTTTGCAGCTATCTCTACAGCCTCTCTCATAGTCTTACCCTTCATAAGACTTCCTGTAAATGCCGCAGCATAGCAATCACCTGTACCATGTGCATCTTTCTTTATTCTGTCAATATAGAATATCTCCATATTGTCATTCTCGCCCTCATATACGGCAATTCCAAGCTTACCCTCCATGTTCTTGATACCCTTTAATATTACATTCTTTGCACCAAGCTCTCTAAGTTTATGAATAATACTCATTATATATTCACCGCTTTGATTTTCAAGGATTATATCACTGTCAGTTAGAAGGGCTGCCTCTGTCATATTCGGCAATATTATATCAGCTGCTGCAATCAGAGTTTTCATTTCTTTGACAAATGCATCATCAAAGCCTGTATATAGCTTACCATTGTCTGCCATAGCAGGATCAACTATTTTTTTACCCTCAGGCTTAAGTAGATTATTAAACAGTTCTTTTACTATATCGATCTGCCTCTTACTTCCAAGATAACCTGTATATATTGCATCAAAGCTGATATTCTCTTTTAACCAATGTTCCATAATATTCGGCAAATCCTCAGTCAAATCTCTGAAAGTAAATACACTAAATCCGCCGGTATGTGTTGATAAAATTGCAGACGGCATTATAGCTGTCTCCACACCACAAGCTGAAAGAATAGGTAGTGCCACTGTTATAGAGCACTGTCCAAAACATGAGATGTCCTGTACTGTTAATACTTTTTTATCCATAAATCTCCTTTGAATAAAATCATTATATAAGCATTATAAAATTATTTATACACTATATCCCGTCTTATCCGCTTCCGTTATCTTGCGAATCACTTTACATGGCACTCCTGCCGCAATTACATTTGCAGGAATATCCTTTGTTATCACACTTCCCGAACCTATAATTGTATTATCTCCTATTGTTACGCCTTGATTTATATTTACACCTGCCCCAATCCAAACATTATTACCTATCCTTAAAGGCTTTGCATAGCAGGCTCCATGAGTACGCTCCCACATATCTGTTGCATGGTTGGAAGTATATATTCCGACTCTTGGACCGAACAGCACATTGTCACCAATCTCAATTCCCCCGCCGTCCAGCATAATGCAATCAAAATTTGCATAAAAATTATTGCCTATTGAAATATTATATCCGAATTCACATCTGAAATTAGGTTCAAAGTGAACACCTTTACCGATACACTTTAAAAGTCTTCTAAGTATAGCTTCCCTTACTTCCGACGGTTTTCCAAAACTTGCATTATACTCATCAGTCAAAAATACTGTATTTTCACGTGCTTTAACCAACTCATCAGTCAAATCATTATACATATTACCGTCTAATATAAACTGCTTCTGCTCATCAAGATTCATACTACATTTACCTCACTTTTTAAATTCTTCCATTTCCTCAAGTGCAATATCAATTATTGCCTGCTTTTCTTCAGTTTTTAACCTATAAACCGTCTCTTTATCTTTCCAGTTTTTTATTACTTCTTCCACATTCGGACGCTCTTCATCTTCATCATAAATATCCGGATCTGAAAGATTTGCAATACTCTCACGCAAAATCAAAAGTTCAAAATGATAACTCTTTGTCTTTTTATTCTTAGGAAAGACTTCATTCAACCTGTTTTCTTCCCAACTCTTTTGCTCTTCACCGAACGGATACAGCTTTTTATAATATCTGTCCATTTTTTTCTTTTTCTGCTTTGCAGTTTCAAAATTGAACCAATCCGCTATTCCCATATCTTTACCTTGAGTACTTTTCTTCTATTTCAGTGATGATATCAAGTCTGTTTTGATGTCTGCCGCCCTCATACTCTGTAGCAAGGAATGTGTCCACAATCATCTTTGCCATCTCCGAGCCTACCACTCTGGCGCCGAATGCGATAATCTGAGCATTGTTATGAAGTGCCGCCATTTTTGCCGAATAAGGCTCCGAACATACCGCCGCTCTGATTCCCGGCACCTTGTTCGCCGCCAAAGAAATACCGATACCTGTGCCGCAGATAAGTACTCCCTTGTCAAGCTTTCCTGCCGCTATTGCCTCAGCCACATCTCTTCCCGGTACAGGGTAATCACATTTTTCACCTTCTTTTGCACCGAACTCAAACACCTCATGACCGGCTTTTTTCAGATGCTCTATTATAACCTCTCTAAGCTCCACAGCCGCATGGTCATTTCCTACTCCGATTCTCATATTATCTCCTTACTCTCCCAGAAGTTCTTTATAAACTTCCCTTTTTTGTATTCCTCTATCCTTTGCTACAGCCTTCATAGCATCTTTTTTATCAAGCCCTTCCGATATATATTTATCGAAATGCTCCTTTATACTGATTTCTTCAAAGGATTTTTGTCTTTCACTTCTTTTTTCAAGAAGACTTTTTCCCTCTATTACCAGTACATACTCACCTCTGACTGCAACCCTACCCAACTCATAGTCTGCTATTATATTGCTTAAGTTTCCTCTAAGCACCTCTTCATGAAGCTTTGTAAGTTCTCTTACTATAGAAATTTTCCTGTCCCCAAGGTACTCAAAAATTTCCTTTAATGTCTTTATCAGCCTGTGAGGCGCCTCATAGAGTATTATTGTTCTGCTCTCATCCGAAAACTCGGTTAGTATCTGCTTTTTTTCATTTTTATCGCTTGGTAAAAAACCTTCAAACGAAAATCTTCTTGAACTGATACCGCTTATTGCAAGCGCGGATACCACGGCACTTGCTCCGGGTATAACGGTAACACAAAGCCCCTCTTTGTATGCAATATCCACAAGTTCATATCCCGGATCCGATATCGCAGGCATACCGGCGTCCGACACAAATGCAATATTCTTACCTGTCTTTACCTTCTCACACAGTTCATAAGCCTTATCTATCTTGTTGTACTCATGATACGATGTCAAAGGCGCCTTTATGTCAAAATGATTCAAAAGCCTTATTGTATTTCTTGTATCTTCACAGGCAATAATATCCACATTTTTCAGAGTGTCTATTGCCCTTATACTCATATCCGAAAGATTGCCGATAGGTGTAGCCACCAAATATATCTTACCTGCCATATATTTTTAACACCTCATCCGTATAAACATTTTTATCCTTATATACCACCAAAGGATGTTCCACATCCATCCAGACTCCCGATCCCTTTGCCCCCTCTATCAACACAAGATTTGCCTTACTTTCAATATAAGGATGAATAAATCTTATCCTTTTAGGTTCAATCCTGTTTTGCCTCATTGATGCAAATATTTCAGAAAGTCTGCTGGGTCTGTGTATCATAAAAAACTTTCCGCTCTCTTTTAACAGCTTACTTGCAATATTTATTACAGTCTCAAGATCTGTAAGTAACTCATGTCTTGCAATTGCCATCGGCAAATCCGGATTTTTTATAGCTGTCGTATCCTTCATATACGGAGGATTTACACAGACACTGTCCACACTGCAATTATTTATATATTTTAATGCATTTGAAATATCGTCATTTATAATATCTATCTTTTCATCAAGCTTATTATAGCTTACACTCCGACTTGCCATATCTGCAATATTGCTTTGTATTTCAATTCCTGTTATCTTTTTTGCCTCGGTCTTTACGCTCAAAAGTATAGGAACTATACCGCTTCCTGTACAAAGGTCCACAACATGACCGTTTTTCTTTACTTTTACAAAATTTGATAAAAGTACGGCATCTATCCCGAAACAAAACTTATCCGGGTCCTGTATAAGGTAAAGCCCGTTGCACTGCAAATCATCAAGCCTCTCTCCACATTCTTCTCTTAATAATTCACCCATGTCTTAAGCTTGTATCCTTATCTCACTTAGTGAATATTCTTCTATTTCCTTTGCATCCTCAGACTTGGTTACAAGCACCTTCACAGTCTGTCTAAGTACACTTGTGGAAACTACCACTCCGGATTCTCCAAGAGGAGTATATACACTTACCCCTTCTCTCGGCATCTTTCCGTTCAAATATTCATAAGTCTCCGCCTCATTTTTTAAGCAACACATCAGCCTGCCGCATACTCCGCTTATCTTTGCAGGATTCAGTGAAAGACTCTGCTCCTTTGCCATCTTTATAGATACAGGCACAAAATCTGAAAGGTAGCTGTGACAACAAAGTGCTCTGCCGCATGACCCCATTCCGCCTACCATCTTTGTCTCATCTCTTACACCTACTTGTCTGAGTTCTATCCTCACTCTGAAAATAGAAGCCAGTATCTTTACAAGCTCTCTAAAGTCCACTCTGCACTCGGCCGTAAAATAAAACAGTACCTTTGCATTGTCAAATGTATACTCGGCCGAAATAAGCTTCATAGGCAAATCAAGCTCTATTATCTTTGCCTTACATATATCAAAAGCTTCCTTTTCCTTTTTCAGATTCTCCTCAAATCTGACAACATCCTCTATATCCGCCTTTTTAATAATCTTCTTTATGGGATTAGTATAGTTTTCACTGAGTTCTCTTGGCCCCAATATTACTCTGCCGCATTCCACACCTCTGTCGGTCTCAGCTATAACCCTGTCGTTTACATCTATATCAATATCATCAGGATCATAGTAGCAGATTTTCCCCACTTCCCTAAACCTAACGCCGATTATCTTCATCATTCTCTCCTATTTTCTAAGTCCGATAAAAAGCAATTCCATAACCGTGTCCCCACTTACATTGGAATTCAGTCTAATCTCCGTCTCATCTATCAAGTCTATTATACTATTTATCTTTTGCAGTGTATATTCCCTTGAAAGCCTAAAAATAATGCTTTCTTCTCTTATAAATATAAGATTTTCCTTCTTCTTGGTAAGCTTTATGATACAAATATCTCTATACCAAAGCCTGAGAAAATTTATAAAATCTTTGAAACCGCCGGTTCTTTTCTTCAGTTCTTCAATAAAGATAAGTATATCATTTATACCCGCCTCACAAACCTTCTTTAAAAACTCTACATTTTTTTCATATATTGAGGCGAAGTCCTCCGACTCCGCCATAGCCTTTGCAACTCCCGGCGCACCGTTTGAGTAAGATGCCACTACGGCGGCCATTTCCTCACTTGAGCCGTTTTCACAAAGCCACCTTTTTATCCTGTCATTGCTTACAGGGCTTAACAAAAGTTTTAAGCACCTGCTCCTTATAGTCTCAAGCAGCAGACTCATATTTCTTACCAAATGCAAGATAACAACATACTCCGGTGGCTCCTCTATAGTCTTTAAAAGTGCATTCTGTGCTCCGACAGTCATCTTATCCGCTTCATCTATAACATATATTTTATATTTTCCGTGGTAAGGTCTTATGGCCACATCGGATACAACACTCTCTCTGATTCTGTCTATTCCTATACTCTCCTTGCCCTCCGCATCCATATAAAAAAAATCAGGATACACATTTGCCAGAAACTGCCTGCAGGCCGGACATTTCCCGCACCCGACATGGCCATTTTCACATATAAGCCTCATGGCAAACTCTCTTGCAATTTTTTCTTTACCTATCCCTTTATCTCCTGCCAGGATATAAGCATGTGAAACCGTATTTTTTATTATTGATTCTTTCAGATGATTTCTCACCTTCTCATTTCCAAGAATAAATTCACTCATCTTATATGATTCCCATATCTTTTTTTATTTCCAAGATACATTTATTCAAATCTTCATTCAAATATCTCTTGGTAATACCTGCAGCCTCAAGCCTTGCATCCGAGAAATCTTCGCTGTCCGCCAAAAATCTCCTGCAAAGCTCCGCATAATTAGGTTTTTCCTCCATCATCTCTCTGTTCACAGCCCTCTGAAGTCTTATACCGTCACCAAGCTCTATATAGATAGGCACAACATTTTCGGCACCGAAATACTCTCTTATCTTTTTATAAGATTCAAGCGTACCTATTATAAGATAGTTCTTACTCTCAAGATGCACGGAACCGTCGTCAATAGTGGCATAAGTCCACCTCCCCTGAACGGTATTATATGTTCTCATCTCTATAAGCTTGCCCTGTCTTCTGTACTCTTCTATAACAGGCTCGTCTACAAAGTGATAGCTTACGCCTTCTACATCTTCACTCCTCTTAGGTCTGGTAGTATATGTTATAATCTTTTTTGTCCTGGGACATTCGTCGTGAAGCCTGTTAAAGATTGTATCTTTACCCGAAGCACTCTTTCCCATAACATAATAAATTTTTCCCATTGTATTTTATAAGTCCAATCCGTAGACTTTTTTTCCCTTTTTAATATATTCATCCAAGACATCAAAATGTCTTTTCTCCATTATCTCTCCCTTTTTTAATACCGGAACTCCGGGAGGATATATGTAGATATTTTCCTTGGCAACCGTTCCCAGATACTTTTTATCAAGACCTGCCAAAGGCTTTTTTTCCATATATAAGAAGTTATTGTCAATATCTTTTAAAGCATTATAAAGTTTATCAAAATCATCCTTACCGTCACAAAGTGTGCTGTAAGCCAAAACATAATCAAGCTTGCTCATCTCTGTCTCAATATTGTAAGAGTCTCTCAGTATCTGCGCCAATGTAACTCCGTCAAACATATCGCAACAGATTACAAGCTTGGTAAAATCATATCCAAGTTTCTTCTTATCTTCCCACAAACGTATATGTTTTAATTTTTTCACAACACGTCTGAATTCAAATAAATTATTCAGATAATCTTTGATTTCTTCATCGCTGTTTGCCATATACCTTATACAGGCGTCAATACTTGCCATAAGTATATATGAAGGTGAACTGGTCTCAAATATGTGCAGCGACTCTTCCATATATTTTTCACTCACGATTTCGGAGTTTATATGACAGAGTGCGGTCTGTGTAAGTGACGGCAATGTTTTATGAAGACTTTGCACCACAATATCTGCACCCAAATCAAGTGCAGACACACAAAATTTATTTTTACTTTTGCCGTAATCAATATTATTTATATAATTAAGGTGACCGCCATGTGCCTCATCCACTATAAGAGGTATGTCATTCTCATGCAGAAGTTTTGCAATCTTTTCTATATCTGATACCACTCCCTCATAAGTCGGTGAAGTTATCACTGCAGCCACTATATTTTTTTCTCTATTAACTCTTAAGATACTTTTTAATGCCTTGATATCACAGCTTTCTGCGATATCAAGTTCATTATAATAAACATCTAAATATATAGGTGTCAAATCAAGCAGTTCAATAGCGTTGTATACACTAAAATGTGCATTCGGTGCCACTGCTATATATGACTTTTCATTTTTATAATTTCCTGTGCAAGCACAAGCCCTTATACTTGAAAGTATACCACAGCTTGAGCCGTTTATTAAGTAGTATGTTTTATCACTTTTGTATACATGCTTTGCAAACTCCATAGAGTCTCTTATGATGCCTGTAGCATCATGCAAATTGTCGGTGCCTTCCACTTCCGTCAAATCCATCTTATAAATGTCCGTCATCATCTCTTCTATTGCTTTAGGCACTTTTCTTTTATGCCCCGGCATATGCATAGGCAATATACCGGAGCTGACATATTCTTTTAATTTATATGCTAAACAATCTTTATTCATTTTCTGTATTTTTATCTTCCACTATTTTATCTGATTTTGCCTCTGAGGCATCACCGTCTGCAACTTCCGCTACAGGACTTACTCTGTCTTCTCTTCTTTCAAGCTCCTTTCTGAACTTGAAGTTTTTCCATGTTTTCATAAGAATTAGTACAACAGCTGCCGCACAAATAATATCTACTATAATAGTGGCAATCTGCCATCCCATTAACCCCAAGTTTAAGTTCTCAGGTGCATATGCTCTGCTGTTTACCGTAGTATAAAGTATATTATGTGACGCTTTTCTGAGTGCGAGTGTTGCTGTGGCGCTCTTATCCTTTACGTAGTTGAAACCTGCATCAATAGCTGTAAGGCAGAAGTCCGTACCGTTTCTTGTAGCTCTGTTTGCATCCAAATATCCGTATCCGCCGGCACCGAAGTAGTCTGTCAAAACCATTCCTCTAAATCCCCACTCATCTCTGAGAATCTTATTTAACACATTATCCGATGCATACGCCGGAGTGGTTCCGTAGTGGTTGAAAGCCGCCATCACAGCCTTGGCATTCGCTTCCTTTACACAGATTTCAAAAGGACGAAGATATACTTCTCTTACCGTCTGCTCATCCGCCCATGTCATAAGCTGGTATGTTCTGTTGGTCTCCTGATCATTTAACGCAAAGTGCTTGATATAAGCATATACTCCGTTGTCAGCAGCGCCCTTTACAGCCTCTGCCGCAATCTTTCCCGAAAGTATCGGATCCTCTGAGTAGTACTCGAAGTTTCTTCCTGCAAAAGCGCTTCTGTGGGTGTTCATAGCAGGTGCATACCAACCTGATACCTGCATCTCATTTGCCATCTTTCCTATACTGTCACCGAATGAATGTGCAAGCTCGGTATTGAAGGTATTTGCAAGCATTATAGTCGCAGGCAAACCTATTGAACCCTTCTTTGTGAAGTTGTTGTTTATAGATGAAGGTCCGTCACAGTCTACTGTCTGTACCTTTCCTATTCTGCCGATGGCTACTGTCTGATATCCTCCAAGCGCTACAAGCTTTGACATATCGTTAAAGGTCATCTCGTCAAGCAGAGCATCCCACTTAGGGTCGTCATATTCAAGTCCTCGAAGGTCCTTTAGCTTAAGCTTATTGTTTGCACCTGTTGTAGGCATCTTATCGGACTCCACGTCAAACTTTGAAGCATCGTAATTGCTGTTATTTAAGAATGCAGCCTTTTTATCCTCAGGTAATGTAAAATCTGTAGGAGCCTTTGTGGCTTCTTCAAGGTTTGCAAACTTGTCCTTTCTTGAAAGTACGGTGAAGTTTCCTCTCATATCGTCAAGCTTGTTTGTTGCAACTTCATTGTCGCTGCTTCTCTTATTTTCACTATTGTATACAATATCCTTTTCAATCGGGAATGTTCTTGTGTCAAGGATATTATGTGAATCCTCCTGAAGGCTTATCTCATATGTTCCGGCCTCAAGCACATACGCTTTTTTATCCTTCTCATCATATGATGCCATATCCTCCAAATTGAAGGTAACTTTTACAGTCTCACTTTCTCCAGGCCCTAACAGCTTTGTCTTTCCGAATCCGACAAGATTTGTACTCGACTTTTCGATTCCTCCGTTTTTATAAGGCGGATTATAATAAATCTCCACCACATCTTTTCCGGCAACATTTCCCGTATTGGTTACAAGTACATCAATACTTATCTTACCGTCATTTGCAACAATCTCACCCATCTCCTTTGTGAAATTGGTATATGAGAGTCCGTAGCCGAAAGGATACTGCACATAACCTGCATAGTTGATAGCGTTTTCCTTGGCTGCAGTCTCATAGAATTTGTATCCTACATAGATGCCCTCGGCATAGTTTACAAAGCTCGGTTTATGCTTTGTACCTCTGTCATCTGTAGAAAACTCGTCCATATTTGTATACTGAAAATCTCCGAAGTTATTGTAGCTTGGGCTCTTCTTCAAATCATATACAAATATATCGCTTGTCTTACCTGAAGGATTTATCTCACCGTCCAAGATCTTTCCAAGTGCGTTAAATCCTGTCTGTCCCGGTCCCGGGCACCAAACCACACTTGAAATATTCTCATAATCATTTACAAATCCAAGCTCCATAGGATTTGCGGAATTGATAATAACCACAATATCCTTGAATGTCTTATTTACCGCATCAAGCATTGCAGCTTCTCTATTTGAAAGCTGTAAGTAGCTCTTGTTTGCATCAAGGTCATCTTTTTGGTCACTGTATCTAAGTCCCTTTGAACCGAATGTACCTCCGTCAGTAAAGTTGTCCTCGGTATTCGGGTCAAGGCTCTTCGGAAGGTCTGCACCCTCACCGCCCGATCTTGCGATAACCACTACAGCCTTATCCGAATACTTTCTGGCATTTTCAAAAACATTCGCTTCTTTGTACTGATCGATTGAAGGCTCAGGTATTGTCCAGTCCTGACCCCACATTCCTACTGTAGGTCTCTTTGCTCTGAAATCGGTATAGAACTTAACCAAGTCCTCATTTACCTCAAATCCGGCATTCTTGATACCGTCAATCAGTGAAACTGTAGGGAATGAGTCGTTGAGTCCGCCTGAACCTGTACCGCCGTAAAGCGGGTTTGTAGACGACCATCCGAACAGATTGAGCTTTGTACCTTTCTTTAGCGGCAGTGCCGAATCATTCTTTAAAAGTACAATTCCTTCTCCTGCGATGTCCTCTCCCAAAGTCTTTGCTTCATCAAGTGACTTATCAGTTATAACGCCTCTTCCCGTTGCCAATGTAATCATGGTCTTTAGCGGACCGTTCAACATCATATTGACACTGATAACCGTACCTACCATAAAAAGAATCCAGGCAGCCGACCTTGATAACTTTTTAAAGGCAAGTTCTCTGTTCCTTGTAATAAACATAACTACAAGCGCACACACCAAAAGTGTCACTATAGCTATGAGCTGTGGAGCAATCGACTTTATCACACTTACCACATCCGCCATATTGATAGCTAACATAATATTCCTCCGATATATTTATTTTTTCTCCGGCATCACTATAAATTTCATTGCAGGGTAGCTGATAACCACCTGTACTATGATATTAAGCGCATTTGCCAGCGTAGGTACAAGACTTGCACTCACCCCTATATCCCTAAAAAACTTTTGTGAATATGCAGGCAGTGCCGCGGAAACTATAACCAAAACTACGGCGAGAATTATATACTTGGGTATTGCATCCTTAAAAGCCGCATTTGACTTAAACACAAACTGCTTTTGCACAAAGAAGTTTACAGTCTGTGCAAGTGCGGTAGCTGCAAGGAAGCTTAAAAAACCTGCCGTTCCAAGATTTTGCTCAATATTGTCCGCATAGTTAAATATAAAAAACTTAAAAGGTATAAGATGCCATCCAAGACCTGTAAAAGCGGATGTGGCTATCCACATCACGATAAAATTTACTATCGTTGCCACATTTGAGAGTATATTAAACTTGATAAACTCCCATATGTTCGGATGGCTGTCTATCCATTCCTTTAAAAACATCATAAATCTTCTCAATCTTCTCTTTGTAAGAATTCTTTTTTGTATTTTTTATTTGCCTTTTTGTTTTTAAAATATCCGGATATTATTCCGAATATTCCCTTAAAGAAATGTCCGTTTACCAAAAGCACAATGGAATCCACCATCTCCATACTTACCTGTCCGTTACTCATCTTTCCTATAGCCCTGAAAGGCATATTGAACTGAAATAAAGTATTAAGGTCGGGCACGCCTGCTTCCAATGATTTTTTCAATCTCTTATCCAGTATTCTGTAGGCAAATCTTGCAATAAAACTCTTTGCATAATACATTTGACAAAGTGCGTCATTGATACCCAGTTCACCGCTCCAATGACCGTCCGGTATATCTCTTCCAAGCAAAACCTTATACTCGGAATCGTCGACTCTTTTTATATCACCGCTGTAGTATGAAGGAAGCTCTTTTTTATTGTACGGGAAAACCTTTGCATTTCCGTTTACCTTAAGTGTGGTCTGCAATCTGATATCCTCACAGCTGCTGCCGATATATATATCATACTCACCGCTTTCCACCTCAAAAGCATTCGTCATTATATTATAAAACCTGAAAGACTTGTCATCAAAACTTATAGTGACTTTTTTCTTCTCACCGGGAGACAGTGCTACCTTTTTAAATCCCTTTAACTCATACTTAGCTCTGAAGATATTTGAGTTTTTCAAACCTATATAAAGCTGTGCGACTTCCTCACCTGTCACCTTTCCGATATTTTCAATATAGAAGCTTACCTTTTCATCGTCCACCTCTATATCGCTGTACTTAAACTCCGTATAGGAAAGTCCGTATCCGAAAGGATAAAGTACATCCACATTCCTTGTGGTAAAATATCTGTAGCCTACAAAGATACTCTCTCTGTACTCTGAAGTTCTCTCCTTTGAAGGATAATATCTTACATTCGGCTCATCTTCATATCTCTTTACTATGGTCTCGGCAAGTTTTCCGCTTGGACTCAATTTTCCTGTAAGCAGTTCAAATACCGCGCCCATACCTGCCTGTCCGAAAAGATAGCCGTGTAATATAGCCTTTAGATGCTTTTCCCAAGGCATCTCAATACATGAGCCTGCACTTATAATACCTACTATATTTTGGTTCTCATTTGAGAGCTGCTCCATCAAATCTATCTGATTTTTCGGAATTTTAAGATGTGTCCTGTCAAGACCCTCAGACTCGCTTGCCTCATTCAGTCCGAAGAAGTAAAGCACAATATCAGCCTTCCTTGCAAGTGTCATCGCCTCATCGGTCATAACGGCATCATCTTCCTTATCAAGCCTTGAATATCCTCTCGCCGTTCCTATCACTTCCAAATCCGACTCTTCAAGGATTCTTTGTAATGTGTCCACCTTGGTAGGATTTACTTTTGTAATGCCTGCTCCTGCATAAGTAGGATTCATATCCAGTTTATCAAGCCTATCTTCAACCTTCTCTAATCTTGATTCTATCTTGTTTTCAAGTTTTTGCACATTTTTTGAATCAATATTCAACTTCTCAAAGAGTTTCTTTGCATCCTTAACCACAGTTGCGTTTACCATTGAAGAACCTGCGCCCTGATATCTCGGATTGAAGGCAAAATCTCCTATTATGGCAATCTTTTTCTTAGAGTTCAGCGGCAAAATATTGTCCTCATTTTTTAAAAGTACAATACTTTTTTTGGCAGCCTCTTTTGCAAGCGCATGATTGTCCTCAAACATCTTTGCCTTATCTTTCGGCTTTTTCTTATCTTTTGTTGATAAAGCAATCTCTATAAGCTCATCCACTCTGGCATCGATATCGCTTTCCTTTATCTTTCCGACTTTTATAGCATCCAAAAGTTCTCTTGCACTGTCAAGTCCGGGAGCGGGCATCTCCAAACTTGAACCGTTTTTTACACCAAGTGCATGGTCGTTTGAAGCACCCCAGTCTGTGACAACCATACCGTCAAACCCAAGATCCTTTCTTAAAATATCTATCAAAAGATGCTCATTTTCATTGGCGTATACTCCGTTGACCATATTGTAGCTTGTCATTACAGACTTCGGATGTCCTTCTTTGACAGCTATCTCAAACGCTGTGATATATATTTCTCTTAGCGTCCTCTCATCAAGCACCGCATCCATTGCCATTCTTCTAAGTTCCTGCGAGTTTACGGCAAAATGCTTTACACAGGAAGCTATTCCGTTACTTTGAATACCTCTAATCATTGCGGCTGCCAGTTTTCCGCTTAAATACGGGTCTTCGGAATAGTACTCAAAATTTCTTCCACAGAGCGGATTTCTCTTTATATTGATTCCCGGACCCAAAAGTACATTCACATCTTCAGCGGCAGCCTCCGCTCCAAGTCCTTCTCCGACCTTTTCAAGCAGCTTCTCATCCCAGCTGTTTGCAAGTGTGGCGGCAGTCGGAAAGCATGTGGCGGGTACGCTTGCATTAAGCCCTAAATGGTCTCCCTTTCCCGCCTGCTTTCTTACACCCGTAGGACCGTCCGCATGGTGAAGTACATCAACTCCTATGGATGTAAATGACCTTGTATCCCAGGCATTCTTACCTGAGAGGTAGGCACATTTTTCTTCCAATGTCATTTTTTCTATAATATCTCTATGTTTCATTTTCCTCCTTTAAAACAAACTGCCGCTCTTTTAACATCATCGAAAGCACCCTCAAAATCATGGCTTGCTAAACACCTTATGCTTTCACAATCCTGACCTTATTATAATATATATTCAAATTTTTTGATATTATTTTCAAATAAAAAAGGAGTCCGAAGACTCCTAATAATGTGCTTTTATACTTCCGGCTCTATAATACCGTACTTGCCGTCTTTTCTCTTATATACTACACAAATCTCATCGCTTAGCGCATTTCTGAATACATAGAAATCATGTCCCAAAAGCTCCATCTGTAAGCACGCCTCCTCAGGATCCATAGGCTTGATACTGAATCTCTTGGTCTTTACAATCTTTATCTCATCTTCTTCATCCGAATCCGAATAATCTTCTTTTATAAAGAAATCTGAGAAAGATACACTTGACTGCTTCTTATCTACAAGCTTGTTTTTGAACTTCTTTATCTGTCTCTCTATGATATCCTCAACCTTATCTATGCTTACGTACATATCTCCGCTTACTTCTTCGGCTCTGATAAGCCCCTGCTTGGTCGGGATGGTAACTTCTATCTTATGTGCCTCCTTTTGCACACTGAGTGTAATCTTCGCCTCAGTCTCTTCTGTAAAATATTTTCCTAATTTATGAAGCTTCTCCTCTACCGCCTTCTTCAAACCATCAGTTATTTCGATATTTCTTCCAGTAATTGTATAACGCATATGTATAAGCTCCTTTTCTTTTTATTTAGCTATAGTATAGCACTTTTTTACTATAAATTCAATTTAATTTTATAATTGTACTGTCAATTTCATTATTTTTTAGAATTTTTGTGATTTTAGTTAAATTGTTAGCCAATTGTATTTTTGATGAAAAAACTGCACTTTTATATATTTTATCTCATAAACTCTATTATTTATCCACCAAGTCAAAGGTAGTCGATATGGGGATAAAATGTGGATAATGTGGATAAGTCGGTTCATAACCCACAAACAGCCTATTTATAAGCTTTATAGGCACCCAATAACTCACCTTTTTTGTGGATAAAAATGTGGATAATGTGGATAAGTATTTTTAAACACAATTTTTATGCACTTTGCCGTTTTGTACTTATTATAAAAATTCAGACTTGACAGGCAAAACCAACCTAATTTAAAATCTCAACCGCCCTTATGGATTCCTGTTCCACTTTACAATTATGTGAGAGCATAAATTCCAATACTTGCCTATACTCTCCAAGCTTTCCTTTCTTTTTCTCTATCATATTGATATCTGAAGCCGTAAGCTCTTTATATATTTTCGCATCAAAAAACCTCTTTACAGTATCCACCCCCATATTCAAAGGTCTAAAAGGTATTCCTGTTTTTTCTCTGAGATTTTCAAGTATCAAAAATCCGTATACATCTATATCTCCCTCATGCAGATATTCACAGTGCTTATTCTCATCATATATCTTTTTTAATATTACCTGCTTTGATCTGTTGTGATAACCTCCAAGATAAATGTATACGCTGTCTTTCTCATCTTCATCGTGATAGGTGGTCAGGTTTTCCACAGTGATTACAGAATTTGCAATTACCTTTATCTCCTTTATCTTTTCAAGTGCCGAATTTGAGAGTGCAATACCTCCGTTAATTTCCCTTACGTGAATAACCGAATCTTCAAACTTGATTACTATATCACCTTTTATATACACATATGTGGGATTCTCATAGAGGTTGTAGTACTCAAGTATCTTATCTTTTTCCACTACCTCATCCGTATAATCAAAAAGTATACTCTCTACAGTTGATTTAAACTCCCTTTGAAATCTCTTGGAGTCCTTAAACATTGCGGTTGAAAAATTTCTTATATAGCTCTCACGACCAAGCCCAAGTATTGCTTCAAGTATTTTCAGTATGTTAAAAAGTCTTTCTTTGTCATATTTTATATCATATGGCAGCTTTTTATAGTTTGATATAAGCTTACTCCAATCGGATACAATACTGCACAGTACAGGCATATTCTTATCTTTAAATAAATCCAGCACCTCTTTTATTTTCTCACACTGTTTTGGTATATCAATTCTTTTTACTCTCTTATAGCATTCTGAGATATTTTCGACATTTAATTTTACCTTTTCATATTTTCCGCTCTCATCCGCCTTTGATTCAATAAGATTTTCATTTATCAACTTTTCTATTGCTGTATTGATATCCTTATACACATTGTGATTGTACCTGTCCACATATTCAGGGTAGAGCTTTTTTATATCCGCTTGTATCACACGCAAAGAAGAAGGCTCTTTTTTAAAGCCTTCTCTTCTTTCATAAATATCTATCAATCTGTTCAAAATATCCTTAATGTAGTCCATCCTCAATCCTCTCAAACACTCCTATCGCATTCCTGTTTCCGGACTTTACAATAGAATATGTAATATCACAGTACGGCAATATGGCTGTAGCCTTTTCAGCCGTTGCTATCAGAACAAGCTGCAAATTAAGCTTTTTAAACATATTCATCATCGGCTCTATTCTGTCGCTTGTCATATTGTTGAATGCTTCATCAAGCAGTATAAGCCTTATAGAACCTTCCTTGCTCTGCTCATAAATCTGCAAAAGAGATGCACAGATAGCCACATAAAAAGGAGCCTGATTCTCACCTCCGCTTCCTTCCGCGTTGACCTTTGAAAGTCCCACCTCATTTCCCGTCACGGAATTTTTTACAATGATGTCATAGTCCAGATATGTTCTGTAATCCACATACATTCCCATACTTTTGGCACCTGACTTTTGACCTGAAAGATTCTGCCTTGCATGTTCCTCAACGTCAATCATAATTCTTTGCATAAAGTCATCAATCTGACTTTCAAATACTCCAGACTTGTTACTCTCTGCAATAAGCATAAGCATTTCATTGTCTCTGTCAATCTGCATATTATCCTTGTCCATGATAATATCATAGAACATTCCAAGCTCCCTGTCCTTACTCTTGTCAATTCCGAATCTGTAGCTTTCTTCACCGTACTCGAGATTTTCCATAACACGATTTATCTGCTTAAACTGCTGCCTTGCCCTTGAGATGTCATCCTTCATTCTGAACAATACTTCTTTGCGGAACCTGTCTTTACACCTTATCTGTGCATTTACAAGTTCGCTCTTATGTCTTTCAAGCTCTATATTCTGCAATGTGAGAAACTCCTGCATATACCTGTTCGCTCCTCCAAGCCCTGTAGCATAATCACAGGTATATGTCGCCATGTATCTTTGTTGCAGCGGTATAAGTTCCTGATTTAAGTAGTTGTTAAACGCAATATTGTCCTGAATTACACGATTTGAAAAATTGTAGGCAATGACTGAAGCCTTCTTTGACTTTCTTTCATTTTGATACTTCTTCTCAACGTCATTTATAAACTCCGGATACTCCTCCACACTTTTCTCGTATATATCCTGCAAATTTGAAAGGTTCGCTTCAAGCTCCTCAAGCAAATTTTTTGCCCTGTTTATATCGGAGTTAAGGTTTTGCTTTTTTGCCTTGTTATCCGTTATCTCATCTCTTACGGCATTTAAGTTCTTCTTACACTCCTTCACTCTGTCATACATAGCAAGCAGAATAGGATTTTTCTTAAACTCCTCTATCTTCTTTGCTATGTCTTCTATCTTATCCGAAAGTACTTTTGACTTTGACTTTGATTCACAGTAGTTTTCAAGCTTTCCGAAGTTGTCACCCGCTCTGAACTTTGTATATCCGTTATAAATAGAGTCAAAATTTTTCTTTTCTTCTCCAAGTTTTGTAAGTTCTTTTTTGACGCCTGCAAACTCTTCTTTTGCGCTTTTTAATTGCTTTGCTATGGCATCAACACCTATGAAATGTTCTTTTTTTGCCATCCTCTGTAAGCAGAAGTTTTGGAATCTGAGTCTGTCTCTTGTTACGCTCTTTGAAAAATTCTCCAAATCGTCTGACGACTCACAGCAAATGACATTTTTCATAACATATCTTGCATATGCCTTTGCATAGATATTTTCAGAATCAATCTTATCTCCAAGATAAACCTCATTCAAAGACTTGTACTCAGGCTCCTTTATCTTTCTTGTATCTATAAGACCTATTCCCTTAACTTTATCTCCCAGAGATACAAAGACCTTTTTTGCTGCAAGATAATTTTCAGGTTCAACAATAATATTAAACCTCTGAGTATTCAAATAGCTCTCAAGAGCATCCTGCCAGCTGTTATCCGTCATATATAAAAGTTCACAAAGCAGCTTGGCATCCGCTCTTTTACTTTGCTCGCTCAAGAAAGCATTTATCTTATCTCTTACAAATACCGCTTCATCAGGATAACACATAACACCTGATTCCAAACTCTTTATCTTTTTTGAAAGTATATCACTTTCCTCATTAAGCTCTGCAATATCATTTCTTATCTTTGCATCACGATTTTTGATTTCTTCTTCAATGTCCGCAAAAAGCTTTGCACTGTTTTTAATTTCCCTTATCCTGTCATCCGTTTCAGTATTTTCATCTTTTATACATTCGGCTACCTTGACATAAAATCCTGTCTTATTCAGCCTGTCTGCAAGCAAAAACAGCTTTTTAAGTACATCATCAAATATACCTGCTTCCAATATAAGTTTCTCATTCTCAAGCTTATTGTTCTTATTTTCACTTTCAAGTGAGAGCATTTCCTTATTTTCCACATTTTCTTCCGCCGCTCTTTGTGCTTCATATAAAAGAGAGGATGCCTGATTCTCACTCTCTGAAAGTTCAAGTAATCTCTTATCAAGCATCTCAATACTTTTATTCCATTCCTCTATAAGATACTTTTTCTCATTTGTCTCTTCGATATTTTCCTGGAGATTTGCATAAGCGACCAGACTCTCATTTATTTTGACTTTGCCAAGGAGTTCTTTTGCCGACTTTATTCTTTCATTTATCTCTTTTAAAAGTTCCTCTCTGTCACTTGCCTCCTGCAGTACCTCCTGCAATCTCTCAAGTTCAAGCATATCCTTTTGCAAAAACTCTATATTCACTTCAGGCTCAGGCAAAATATATGTATAGATAAACTCTCTGATATCCTTTATATCATCAAGTCCCGTGCCCATGTGGAAAACCTCATTAAACTTCTTTCCGATAGGTGAGTTTGCCTCACCTATACCCAGCACTCTGCAAATCCTTCTCTTTGCATCCGACTGATTGGATGCCCTGTCCATACCCTTATTCTCAAGTTTGAAGGCATCTCTTGAAGTAGGTCTCTTGGCATCATTTTTCTTTGTAAAAAAAGGAATGTCCTCAAGAACAAATCCCGGTTTTGTAATGTACCAGTCCTGATATACCCCCTTTAAATCCTGCCTTGGAGTCTCGGATTCTATACGGGCAATTATTACAAAGTTCTTTTTTATAGCCTCATCCAAAAACTCTATCCCTATATATGAAACCGTATGTCCCGGACGAAGATATGAATCCTCCGCCCTTTGCTTTTGATGTACCGAACCTAAAAGAGTTCTTCCGCTCTTTTTATTTCCCGCCGTATTGAAATCCTTATTTGTAGTAAGACAATACCTTACGGCATCCATTATTGTAGTCTTTCCTACAGCGTTCACCCCCAAAAGGTAGGTGATATTTTTGAAATCTATTATATCTCATCCTGAAAATTATGCCAATTTATCAGATGAAGCCTCGTCATTCTAATCATTCTTCATCTCCGTCTTCGCTGTTTTCATACTGTGTCAAAAGCTTGGCTGTCTCCTCATAGGCCTTATTTATATTTACATCCGGCATGGCAAGCATCACCGAAGGGTAAATCTGTATCTTTGCATCCATATCCAAAAGTCTGTCCTCAACCTTTAAAAGATTGTATCTTTTTATATTCCTTAAAGACTCTTCCAACAATACTCTGTCAAATTTTCTCGGTAGATTGAGCTTCTCATATTCATTTTTTATCTCTTCAACTGTCGCAAACACTCTGTCTTCGCTTGTGGATAAACTTTCTCTTTTCTCTACATACAAAAGTCTGAGTATAAGCAAAATAATACTCTCATATTTTTTTAATATAATTCTGCCGCTACCGTGATTATTGATAAGCTGAATAACCCTCAAGTTCCTGTGAACTACCAAAGTATATCCTATAGGTAAAAAAATCTGTCTGAAACTTTCTTCATGATTTATAACATAGTAGTACTTCTCTCTTGTAGTATCCACAGTTCCCATCAAAAAACAATTATTCAACAGGTAATTGGCTATCTCTTCTTTTATATCAACCGCCATTATCTTCTTTCCTCAACAATAAAATCTTTGAACCTTACACCGTTTATTTCCACCACATTGTCCTTCAATCTTATATCGTATTCTCTTTCAGATGTCTTTGAATATGTATACAGTCCTATAATCTTTGTAAATGTATCAGGGTCCTTTTCAAATACCGAACTTATCTGCACGGCATGATTTCCTGCAAGAATATCCCTCGCAAACCTGTTTACATTCTCAGATGTCAAAGCATTCTTTATATACTCCATCATCTTTTTGTTTTTCTCTTCCACAAGCTCCATATCCGGCTCTTCCAATATACTCATAAGTTCAATAGGTGTCGGCTTCCTTTTCCTCACAGGAGATGCAATAGAAGTGCTGTCAAAAAAGTTTTGACAAAATATCTGAAAGATTTCACTTCCTACAGTATCATCGTCTTTGTATCCGTCTTCCTTTGAATCTATGGTACTTGCATAAAACCTCAGTATATTATTGATTTTACTCTTACTGCTTCCGTCAGACAGCAGCAAAAACTGTGCTTTTTGTACGGCTCTTGTCCTGTAAATTATATGTCTGTCGTCAATAGCCCTCATAAGACCTTCCATCTCTTCAATGTCCATTCGAACCTTCGTTATCAGTTCTCTTATCTTAACTTCAGCCTCATCTTTTTCTACACGTTCCGTATCCATACAGTCAAGCACCAGTGCGTCAAACAGGCTGTCTTCACATTTATCAATGCTTTCATACAGACTTGACCTGTAATAAAACAGATTGTCATTTGTCTTAAACCTATGGTATGAGCCCACAACTATCTTCTCTTCATATTTTTCAAAAAATTCCAATATCTCCTGCGGACTCTTACCCATAGTCAACTCATTTATATGATCTTCTATTGAAGCCGACAAGGTTCTAAGCGCCTGATTCAGATTGTCAAAGTCTTCCGACGCCTCTTTTAATACGCCTTCATACGGACTTCCCTGCTCGGATATATGTTCAAACATTGAATATATTTTGAAAAGCTTACCCTTATATGTAACAATCGTCGGACTGACAACCTCTTTAAATGACTTAAGTATAGGCACAACCTTATACTGTATAGCCAGCTTGTCCTCGTCCTCATATTCACCGGGTTTTTCCAATAGCCAGCCTGTATCTCTAAGCCTTCTGATAAGAGTACCTGCCACTACTCGCATATCCGAGATATTTCCGCTGATATCTACCTGCTCTTCAATATCAAGTTCCACACTCTCTCCCAAGCCCAGAAGATATTCCTCCGCCATATCAAAGACGGTGCTTTTTTCTATAGAATACATCGGCATTCTCTTACATTTATCCCAAATCAAAGCCAGTATATCGGCATATTTTCTTTTATTAGTTCCGGTCAGCGGTCTGAAAAGATTATCATCTATCTCATCAAAAATATTCATATATTAAATCTATACCAGATAAAGATACTGTTCCACCGGTATGCCGCGATATTTGTCCGCATTTTTTATATTAGCATTTATCATATCCCTTACTACTTTTATAGCGTGTGAAGTCGCATCAAAAAGTGATTTACCTCCCAATATATCTCCCACCAATATCGCTGAGAATATATCTCCTGTTCCCGGGAATCTGACATCTATCTCATCATATTCAATATAGGCAATCTTATCTGTATCGGCGTCATAACATAGGCAGTATTTTTTATCCTCAAAAGGCACGGATGTAATAACCGCCGAAGATTGATTTTTCCCTATAAGTTTTCTCAACATAACCTCATTTTCTTCTTTAGAAAATCCCTCTTTTTTGTATTCCATACCTGTAAGCAGGCAGCACTCTGTAAAATTCGGTTTTATAAGATTTGCAAACTTAAGAAGTCTCTTTCTGTTTTCTACAGCATTCTTTGCAATACCGTTATAGAGTCTGCCGTCATCTCCCATTATAGGGTCAACAAATATAAAAGTACCTTTTTGACTTTGCTTGTCACAAAAATTCGCCAAAATATCGGCCTCTTCATCAGATGCGATAAATCCTATCGCTATAGACTCAAATGAAAAATTCAGCTCATTCCATACATTGACAGTCTTTTCAATATAATCCTTAGTATCAAGTATCTCAAACTTTCCGTAGTCAAGAGTGTTGGATACAAGTGCTGTAGGAAGTGTAAATATCTCAAATCCCATATGTGACATTATCGGCATCATGGCTGAAAGCGCCACCTTTCCGTAACCTGCAAGATCGTTAACCAGTAAAATTTGTTTATTTCCGCTCATTATTGTAGTCTCCGTATTTTTATATTATTTATTGCATTATATCATATATCCGCCTAAGATATCTAAGGATTGCATATCTTACACGGTTCATAACCTCTTTTTATAAGCTCATCCCTTGTAGTCTTTACTTCTTCCTTGTTCTTATCCTTTATCTTAGGTACCGATTTACAGTCCGGATAGTGAAACTTAAGTGAGTTGTTATTAAGTATATAGGTCATTTCAAGACTGTTTCCCGGCTCAGTTGTTTTATCTTCCGCCATATTCCTTTGAGGCACCGTATCGGCTTTATTTTTTACAACATCCTTTGTACCTGCATTTTCATAACCCGACTTCCATGTATCTGAAGGACTTACATTCCATGACAGTTTCACTCCGTCAGAACTTACCACTATACTTCCCTGTTCATCAGTCCTGTAAACCTTTGCGCCAAGCTTTTTGAACTCATCCAGCACTTCCCTGTGCGGATGTCCGTAAGTATTACCCTTACCGCAGCTTATCACCACATACTCAGGTGATATTTTCTTTAACCAATCACTGCTTGATGATGTATTGCTTCCATGGTGCCCGGCGTGATACACATCCGCTTTTAAATCAACCCCGGAATCCGCTATTTCCTGCTCCTCCTCACTCTCTGCATCTCCTGAAAGTAAAAATGAAGTATCTTTATACTTTACCTTAACAACAATAGAATTATTGTTGTTACTCTCAGCCTTACTTATCGGCCCAAGTACTGTAAAGTCGGCACTTCCCAGGGAAAATTTTTCTCCTACTTTAGGTACACTAATCTTATAATTTCTATAATTTATAGCATCAATTAATTCTTCATATTCCCTACTGTCACTTTTTTTATCAGGCAAAAAGATATTTTCACAGTCAAATTTTGTGATTATAACATCCATACCTCCTATATGGTCCGCATCGGGATGCGTTCCGATAATATATTTAAGTTTTAATACCCCGGCCTTTTTAAGATAAAGCTGCACGGCAGTACCCTTTGTATTATCTCCTGCATCTATAAGCATCCACTCGCCGTCACAACCTATAAGCGTGGCATCTCCCTGTCCCACATCTATAAAATGCATGGAAAACTTCGATGTTTTAATATCCGCTACAGTCTCAGTCATTGAGACTTCGGTATTTGATACTGCCACCTTGTCTCTACATCCTATAAAGGTAAAGACAATACATATCAGAAAACATAAAAATAAAACTTTAAATCCTTTATGCTTTTTCATTTCACTCCTTATGAAAATAAGGCTGCCAAATTGACAGCCTCATTGTATTATTAACCGTTTTTTAAAGTACCTGTCTCATTACGGATGAAGTACCTGATAATTTGCCACATCATAATATCCTGCCGGATCCGCAGCACTTCCAAACCATACATGTGCATACTTTCCTTCTATCGCAACACCCATGGTCTTTAAATCGGACCAATTTCCCTGTGTTGTCATTACGGCATTATGTCCTGATGAATTCTTCCACAGATCAAGCGCATCCTCAGGAGTTATATTGCCGCTATACCATGAAGAAATCTCATATCCGTTTCCGGTATATGAAGTCAACTCTCTCGGCTTACTCCACATATTTGCCGCATATTGGTGATCCGATGTATATACCACCGGTGTCCAGCTGCCGTGGTTTGACCAGCTGTGCAGATTACCCTGCATACCTCTTGAATCTCTCTGATTTTCAGGTGTATAGGTATTTGAATCCGATACATGAGTTCTTGCAACAATTGTAAGTGACTTTGAGAATGAAAGCTTTTGCAGTCCCTGACTCTCTCTGTAAGCATTGATAATATAGTACAGTTTAGCTTCCTTTTCACTCACTCCCATTGCCTTTAGAGCGTCAATAACTCTTGTCTCCTCACTTGAAACCTGTGTAACGGTATTTGCCGCACTGTTTGAAGCATTAGGAGTAACCACTGTGTTTGGAGTATTATTATTACCTGTATTTGCCACATTATTGTTTTGTGTATTTACAGAAGTATTTCCGATATTTGTACTTGTGTTTGCATTGTTATTATTTGATGTATTCGGAGTAACTACCTGATGATTACCGCCTGAAGTATTTGCATTTGTATTGCTTCCCGCATTGCCTGTATTTGTGCTTACCGAACCTGATGAACTTCCCGAACTTCCGCTACTTGAACTTCCGCCTGAGCTTCCACTACCAGCTGAACTTCCGCTTGAGCTTCCGCCGCTTGATGAGCCTCCTGAACTTCCGCCTGATCCTCCTGAACTTCTTCTACCTGAGCTTCTGCCTCCGCCTGAACCGCTGCTTCTGCCGCCTGAGCTTGTGCCCGATCTCTTACTTATATTTACAGTCCTTCTGATGCCCTCTACCCACTTACCGTTTGCATCTACATAGTAGCCGTCAGGGGTGGATGTACTTACAAGCATAGCACCGTCAGCACCTACATAGTAGTTTCCTACCCAACGGTTCTCAAGCATATAACCGATATTGTCAAAATAATACCATTTATTATTTATAAACCTCCATTGATTGGTAGGATAGGAACCGTCGGCTTCTTCATACCACCATCCCTTATCATTCTTCTTCCACTGTGCATCTGCCGCCATGACAGGTACCGCCAAAAGAGCGGAAACTGCTGCAACTGAAACAGAACATAATACTTTCTTAAATAGATTCATAATCACCTCCAAAATTACTGACTGATTTTAATATCATTATGTATCATTCTAACATCTTTGTATCACCATGTTCAAGCACAATAAACTGTTTCTGCTCTTTATGATATTCTTATAATTTTAAATTATTAAAGATAAAACTGTTATTTATTTTAACAAACTGTCAACCAACACCTCAATACGTTCATTGTCCTCTTCCTTAGGATTCCAAAGCGGTTTAACTTCCTCATCTATCACATTAAAACCTGCCGATTTCAGCTGTTCCTTAAGCACCTTTACACACTCGCCCGACCAGCCGTAGCAACCGAATGCGGCAGCCTTTTTATTCTTAAACTTAAGTTGTCTTAAAAACTCAAGCCAGCCTGCCACACTGCTGAGTACACCACAGCCTACAGTCGGAGAACCTACAGCAACAGCCTTTGATTTAAATACTTCAGTCATTACCTCATTCTTATCGGACTTTGAGATATTAAATACTTTGACTGTTGTATCAGGGCTCTTTATATGAATACTGTCTGCAATCTTATGTGCGATCTTTGCCGTACCTTCCCACATTGTATCATAAACCACCGTAACCTGATTTTCCTGATAAGCCTTAGCCCACTGTGCATACTTTTCTACAATCTGAAGCGGATTTTCTCTCCAGATAGCTCCATGAGAAGGTGCAATCATATCAAATTGCAGATTAAATCCTGCAATCTCCTCAAGTTTCTTTTGCAGTATCGGTGCAAAAGGATTCAATATATTTGCAAAGTATTTCATTGCCTCTTTCCAAAGCAGGCACTGATCCGCCTTATCATTAAAAAGCTCCTCAACCGCATAGTGCTGTCCGAAGGCATCATTTGAAAACAGGATATTGTCACCTGTCATATATGTAGCCATACTGTCAGGCCAATGCAGCATACGCATCTCTACAAATACAAGTTTCTTTCCGTTTCCTATATCTATAGAGTCTCCTGTCTTTACCACATGGAAATCCCAACCGCGCTTACCGTACTGACCTTCTATACTCTTGACTGCATTAGCTGTGCAATAAATAGGAGTATTGGGAATCTCTTCCATAAGAGCTGTCAAAGAACCTGAATGATCACACTCACCATGATTTGCCACAATAAAATCGATCTTATTTAAGTCAATTTCTTTCTTTAAGTTTTCCACAAAATCAAAACGATGCGGTGTCCATACTGTATCAATTAAAACTGTCTTCTCTTCTTCAATCAAGTATGCATTTTGGCTGGAGCCGTTTATTATAGAATAATCATCACCATGGAAACTCTCAAGCTCCCAATCCAAATATCCAACCCAACTGACATTTCCTTTTACATGCTTTCTCATAATATTCCTTTCCTGGCCTTAATATAAAAGCTACCTAAAAACAAACAGACATATCATCTGTAAACAATATTTTCTATACTTTCAGTATAGCACCCCTAACTTTAATTTCCGTGATATTTGATACATAATAGAAATGCATACAAGAAAAATCCGGTATGCATCTTAAAATCACTCTATTTCATTTTTACTTACATCAATCTTTAACTTACCGTCTGCTAAGAATCTGATCTCATTTGCATCAAGCGGTGTATAGATTCTTGATGTCAGAACCTCTTTTCCTTTATTTACAAAAATCTCGATACTGAATCTGTCTACAAGGACGCTCAAAGACAATTGTCCGTCACAAATATCAATATCTATCTTTCTCTCATCTATTGCATCTTTACAAAGACCTGAAAATCTCCTTGAAAACTTCAAAGTTTTCTTTTTCATATTTATCTTTATAAATGAATTATATTCATCATTGGCCGCCAAAAATAAAGTCAACTTATCGGCATCAATATTTTCAATATCAAAGTCAAATCTTGCTGTTCGTGAGTTCAAATCATTATCAATATACTCTTTATTCCTGTTTAAAATAAAGCTTGTATGATATTTATTTTTATAATGACTTTCAAGCTCTCCTGCCGGCATCTGATAAATATCATTACCCTCTAACTTAAGCTCTCTGGGAAAGGTTGTCTGTCCGCACCACTTTGCCCCGTCTAAAGTCAAATCATTGCTCCAGTCATGAAGCCATGCAACAGACAAAGTCCTACCGCCTGCATATAGACTTTGCGGTGCATAAAAATCAAAGCCGAAGTCAAAAGTCTTTCCCCTGCCGTTCGGTATAAACTTATAACTGCTCTTATCATAAGTTCCGACAAAATATATTACCTGATGTCCGTTAAAATACTTTCTCTTCCTTGCCTGCATCCCCATTACAGAAATAACCAATACATACTTATTGCCAAGCTTAAAGAAATCAGGGCATTCCCACATCTTGCCGTACTTTCCGTCATTTTCAAACAGTATTCCTACATACTTCCATTCAAGTAAATCCTTTGACTCAAATAAAAGTATACTTCCAAAACCTCTGTCATTTTTTGCACTTGCTATACAGTAGTATACATTATCTTCTTTCCATATCTTGGGATCTCTAAAGTCAACTCCGCCAAAACCTTTAGGTAATTTATCTATACCGATAACAGGTTTATCAGAAACGGCTTTGTAGTTTACTCCGTCCCCTATCTCTACAGTCTGTTCCTCTTTATCATTACTATGGACTGTGTACACAAGTATATGCTTATCATTATCTGTTATTGCCGTGCCTGAAAAGCACTGCCCCTTTATCTCATCATCAGGTGCCAATGCTACCGGCAATCTGTCCCAGTTCACAAAATCTCTTGTCTTTGCATGACCCCAATGCATAGGCCCCCATTTTATATCATAAGGATTATATTGATAGAACAGATGATATTCACCGTTAAAATATGAAAAACCGTTGGGGTCATTCATCCAACCTATATCCGGCGTAAAATGATACACCGGTCTGTCACTATCCTTTATTTTTGATTTGTTCTTACTAAAATATTCATCTGCCTTTTCTTTGTTATTCATATCAATCTTCTTTCTTATCTGTAGTCATTCCCTGTCTGAAATATATATCAAGTACTTTTGTATTTCTGTCCACTCTTTCTCCATTGATAATAGCATGCAAACTGTCCACTGCCACCTTTGCCAATTTATCAATGGGCTGAACTATAGCACTAAGACTTGGGTATGCCGTATTCAGCACAAAGGTTCCGTCATATGCCACTATTTTCAAATCCTGTGGAACTCTCTTGCCAAGACTCAGTGCCTTTTTCATATAAAGCAGTGCATGAGTATCGGTTGCAAATACACCGTCTACATTCGGATACAGTCTAAAAGCATCATCTATATTTTCTTCAACATACTCGTAGTCAAATCTGTCCATAAGCGGCTTATACTCTCTACATATAATTCCGGTCTTTTTTATCTCCTTTGCAAAAGCTGTATGTCTCTTTATAAACGGATAATTCTTAGTAGTCGCATCTGTGAATTGCAGCACTTCTTTGCAACCGCTCTCTATCAATGACTTTGCGGCCAGCTTTCCGCCTTCTTCATGGTTTACAGTCACCACCAAAATATCATCATTTAACTTAGGAGTATCAAATCCTACTATAGGTCCCCTTATCTTCTTGTAGCTGCTGTAATCAAGTGTATGAGTTCCGGTGATTATTCCGTCCACCATATTTCTTTCAAGCATTTCAAGGTACGCTTCTTCATTTGTAGCTTCTCCGATAGTATTACAAAGCATTGTCTTATAGCCATACTTTCTAAGTCTGCTTTCCACTTCACTACAAAGTGTGGCATAATACGGATTTCCGATTGCCGGAGTGATTACCGCCACAATATTTGTCCTGTTCCTAAAAAGATTTCTGGCAAGCTCATTCGGCTTATAATTTAACTCCGCTATAACATCTTCTACTTTTTTTCTGGTCTTATCTGAGACATAACCGCTGTCATTAATTACTCTGGAGACTGTTCCGACTCCTACACCTGCCCTCTTTGCAACCTCCTGTATACTTGACATAACTCCTCCATCTACATATTCTTAATAAAATTTAACCCTTTATTCCTGTAGATGCAATACCCTCTACATAGAATTTTTGCATGAATATGTACATTATAATCATAGGAATGGATGCGAGTGTCAATACCGCCATAATAACACCGTAATGTATAGGGCTTACTCCGACAAATATCTGTACCGCAAGCTGTACGGTTCTTTTTTCCTCTCCTGTAGTAATAAGGAAAGGCCACATAAAGTCATTCCATCTGGATACAAAGTCAAGTATAAATACCGTTGCAAACACTGTCTTTGATATCGGCATAACAATACTGAAATATGTTCTGACAGGTCCGCATCCGTCCACCTTTGCAGCTTCTATAAGTTCATCCGGTATACTGATAAAGTATGAATAAAACATATATATGGAAAAGCAATTCATCATAAAAGGAATTGTAAGACCCATCATTGTATTTACCCAACCTAATTGAGCCATCTCAATATACATAGGAAGTATGATAGCTTCGACCGGCATTGACATAAGTGCTATTACAAGCGTAAGACTTATGCCTCTAAATCTATACTTTAACTTTGCAAGTGCATAACCGAACATAGAGCCAAGTACTAAATCACCTAAAAGTACTATTCCTATATAGAGTAAGGTATTTTTTAGTATTGTAAATACCTTTAATCTTTGGAACACCTCAACATAATTTTGTAAGGTAAAGTGAGCAGGTATAAATGTGGTAAGTGAGTTCAGATTTGAAAAAATCTCAAGCTCAGGCTTAAATGATGAAGCAAGCATCCATAGAAGCGGAGATACAAATATAAGACCCACTATAATATTGCCAAGATAAAATATAACATTTCCAAGCACTTTATTTATCTTTTTATTATTCATATTCCCTCCTAATTTGTCCTGCTTATTCTTTTAACTACAATTGACAATGTAACAACTATAATAAAGAAAACTGTAGCTATACTACAGGCATATCCGAAATTACCCTTTTGAAAACCTTGCTCATAAATATAGAAAACAAGTGTTTTTGTGGCGTTTCTGGGTCCGCCCTTAGTCATAATATATGGCTGTGTAAACAGCTTCATAGCCTGTATAAGTGTAATCATAAGTACATATTTTATAGTGTTGACAAGTCCCGGCAAAGTAACATAGATTAGCTTGGCAAACCAGTCTGCACCGTCCACACTTGCAGCCTCATACTGCTCACCCGGTATTGCATTTAAACCTGCAATAAAAATCATCATCTGATATCCTGCACCCTGCCAGGCCGACATAAATATAATGGAATTCATAGCAGTCTTGGGATTATTCAAAAAGTCAATCGGTTGCAATCCGATACCCTTTAAAAATGCATTAATAAGTCCGGTGTTTGCATTTGAGTTATAAAGTATTGTCCAAAGTACTGCAATGATTACCATTGATGTTATCTGTGGGCTGTAATAAAGTGTTCTGAATACCGCAACCCCTTTTTTCTTACTTGATACCATAAGTGCGAGAATTAATGCCAATATACACTGCACCGGCACTACAATAACCGTAAAATATATTGTATTTTTCAGTGCTACATAGAAGTTTGCATCTTTGAACAGCTTTACATAGTTATTAAAGGCGTTAAATTTTATATTGTCAGGACGCACTACCTGATATGTAAAGAATGAATAATAAACAGTATATATAATCGGAATTATCAAAAAAGCAATCAAGAGAATGAGTGCGGGTGATGACATTATAAAGCCTGCAATATTATCGCCATATTCTCTTTTACCTTTTTTACTTAGCTTTGCCTCCATATTACTTCCTTTCTACAAAAGGCTTGGCATCCCGCCAAGCCTTCTAAAACTACAATATTATACAATTATTTCTTATAGTACATTTCATAGTTCTCATCAAAGTTCTTTGCTACATTGTCAAGCTCATCTTTTGCATTTGAGCCTGAGAAGATATTTAACATTGCTGTTGAAAAATCTGTTGAAAGCACTGAATATGACGGTGTTCTCGGTCTTGATACACCTGTATTTTGTAACTGCCACTTCATAAGAGCTCTTGCACCGCTGTCCCAACCTTCCATCTTATCATAAGATGATGTTCTTGATGCAGGTTTTGCAACTGCACTTGCATAAGATGCTATATTGTCGCTGTTCATTGCCCACTGAAGGAACTTACCCGCAGCATCAGGATTCTTTGAATCCTTTGTAATAGCGGCAGCCCAGTCTCCTGTAGGAGATGCAGCCTTTCCGTCATCTGCTACAGGGAAGTATGAAACACCCCAGTTAAGATTTGACTTCTCAAGATCTGCTATATTCCATGAACCCCCAAGCAGTGTGGCTGCTTTACCGTTTAAAAATTCATCCTTTACAGGGTCAAGGTTTGCATAGCCGTTCTTGATAAACTCATTGAGATACTCCGCTGTCTTAACACTTGCATCTGAATTTATATATCCGTCAGCCTTAGAACCGTCATCACTTACAAACTGTGCTCCGCCTTCTGTAAAGAACTGACCAAGTGCATAGATAATACCCTCGCCCTTATCCATAATGATATTGGTTCCGACATAGTCGGCTGTTGTAAGCTTTTTTGCATTGTCAAGGAACTGACTCCATGTCCATGCCTGCTTTATATCTGTATCTGAAGGATATGGTATACCTGCCTTGTCAAGGTAGTCCTTGTTGTAGAAAAGTGCTACCGACGACTCTGTAGGTGCTATTGCGTAAAGCTTGCCGTCATATGTATCGGCCTGTACTGTACTTGGCATAAAATCCTTCAAATCATCTGCCGAAAAATAACTGTCAAGCGGTACTGTAATACCGTTTGCCGCATAGTATGAAACCATAGGTCCGTCTACATACAATATATCAGGAAGATTTCCTGATGTGGTAGCTGTAGTAATCTTATTCTCATAAGCATACGCATCAGCTCTGTCAATAGCCTCTCTCTTAACCTGAATATCAGGATTTTCTTTATTCCACTGATCAATCTTCTCTGTCCACCATGCTTCAATAGCTGCCGTATCTGTAGGGCTCCATATGGTCACATTGGCAACACCATCAGCACTCTTTGATTCGGAAGCTTGAGTACTTCCTTCACTGCCTGTATCCGCCTGCTTCGTTGCACCGGCATTATTTCCACATGCCGCCAGCATACTTCCAAGTGCTAAAACACTTAAAGTTCTAAAAACTCTCTTCATCAATACTACCTCCTCAGTATTTATTGCTGCTAAATTAACACAACATTGTTCTCTCACAAACCTACCGCATAACTACCAATTTATTCAATTTTTATTTTGAAATATTGGCAAAATTATTATACCGTTTCTTTATGGAACGCGTTCCATATCTGATAATTGTATTTTATCATATACAACTAAAATGTCAATATATTATTTAAAATATCTTTTTGTTATTTTTTTATCAATTTCTACTAAAATATAAAATCATCTTTTTTACCTCTTTACTGTATTATAAACATATAAAAGTCTCCATTCCGCCGCTGTCCGCTTGCAGCACAAACAGTAATGAAAAGTGTTTTTCACACTAATCTTTCCTACTATAACACAACCTAAAATACAACCTGAAATTTCCCAATTTAAAAATCCATATCACTTTTAAATGATATGGATCTCAATATCTAAATCATATTCATTCTTATAAATCTAAAATCCCAGAAAATCATTTACCAAGATTACATGTATTCTGTCCTTGTGGCGTGAATATCTGGTAATTAAAAACTGACAGCAAATGGTATCAGGAGATTTACAATCCGAGCATTTCCCTGTTATCTTACAAGGAGTGTTTATATCAAATCTTTGTGTATTGGCAACCGCCGCCACATTTCTGGCACGTTTCATCGCACTGTCCATATCTGAGCATATCTTATTTATACCTACTATAAAAACCACTTTTTTAGGTCCTTGTGCAATACATGAAACACGGTTTGCATTTCCGTCAATATTCACAATTACACCGTCATCAGTCATGGCATTCGCACTTGAAAGAAATATATCGGCATCATAAGCTGCAAGCAATGCCTCTCTAGGCTCCATCTTTGCCCTGTCCATGTAATTGTATTTTCCCTGTTCAAGTGCCGAAATCAAGCCTATTTCATTTGCACTCATACAGCCTCCCATAGCGATACTGCTGTTTTCAGGGATAAGTTCAAGTGCAATCTTTAATGCATCTTCCTTATCCTTTGCATAATACCCCGTCATATTTCTGGATTTTAAACCTTTAATTACGGTAGCCGCCAACAATTCATTTCTTTTTTTTAAGTTCTCGTTCATATTGTTCTCCTCTACATCAGTACTGCTTGGTCAATTATTATTTGAGCATTGACCTAATATATCATTTAAATTATACATCCTTTTTTATAAATCATAAACCTTTATACCTGTATTCAGAGCAAATATCTACCTGTTTGAAACATAAATTTTAAGCAAAACCTCTCATTAACAGATTCTGCTTATTTTTAAGCTCTCTGCCCTTTCAAGTGCTTTATCTATATTTTCACAGCAGTTTTCTCTTCCGACTTTTTCAATAAAACCTGCCTTTTCCATAACCTTCATAGGCTGTTCATTCACATGTGAGAGTATCAGGTTTATACCTCTTTTTTTACAGAGCTTAAGTAATTCTTCCAAAGCTTCCAGGCCTGAAATATCCATTGCCGGAACATTTCTCATACGCAATACCAGTACATTCTTACCTTCTTCATGAGGTATATTCATCAAATCCTTTGCAGCTCCAAAGAACAATGCTCCAAAAATTTCATATACCAATGTATTCTTCGGTACAAGCTTTAAATCATTATCTTCACCGGATTTATCTACCCATTGGCGCACATTTGCAATATCAGACATACGCTTTAAAAATAAAAATGCCGCAAGTATCATACCGAATTTTATTGCCATTACAAGGTCAAATAATACAGTTAAAAATAATGTTATCAAAAGAACTGCTATATCGCTTTTGGGTGCGGTCTTTATTATATTAACTACACTTCTCCAACCGCTCATATTATAACCTACCATAATAAGAATAGCCGCCAGACAGCTCATGGGAATAAGTGATGCATACGGCATAAGAAAAACCAATATCAAAACCAAAGTAACGGCATGAATCATACCTGCCACCGGTGTGCGTCCACCGTTTTTTACATTGGCGGCGGTTCTTGCAATAGCACCTGTTGCAGGAATACCGCCAAATAATGCTGACATTATATTTCCTATTCCCTGACCGATAAGCTCTGCATTGGGGCTATGATGACCGCCAATCATACTGTCTGAAACCACACAGGATAAAAGCGATTCTATAGCTGCCAATATAGCTATAGTAAATGCCGGAGAAATCATTTTAGAAATCAAAGAAAGGGATATCTCCGGTACTGTAAATGTTGGAAGCCCCGATTTTATTGTGTATAAATCTCCTATTGTTTTTACCGGAAGTTTTGCAAAACCTACTATGACTGTAGTAACAATAATTGCCACCAATGAACCGGGTATTTTTTTAGATACCCTCGGCCAAAATATCTGAATCAGCAGAGCAAGCATACCAATCATCAATGTTTCTAAAGATAGTGTATGAAAGTTTTCACCCAATGCAATCATTTTTTCTATAAACTCAGCCGGAACCGCTCCCATCTCCAATCCAAAGAAATCTTTTATTTGTCCTGCTACTATACTTACCGCAATACCGAATGTAAAACCGACAGTTATTGTTTTCGGTATAAACTTTATAAAATCACCAAGTCGCAAAACTCCCATAATAATGAGCATAATACCTGCCATAATTGTTGCAACTGTAAGTCCGGCCATACCGAACTGTGCCACTATTCCATAGATTATTACAACAAATGCCGCCGTCGGACCTCCGATTTGAACTCTGCTTCCGCCGAGAAATGAGATGAAAAATCCTGCAACCACTGCGGTATAAAGCCCCTGTTCGGGATTTACTCCGGATGCAATAGCAAGCGTTATGGATAAAGGCATAGCAATAATTGCTACTATGATTCCTGAAATCAAATCTTTCACAAACTGCTCACTGTTATAATTCTTTAATGCTGTAAAAATTTTCGGCTTAATATAATTAAAATCCACATTTCCTCCCATATATTCTTTTGAAATTTTGCATACATGCACTGAATATACCGGAAATTATAATAGCACAGTGAAATTAAAAACTCCATCTTTAAGCCTATAATGCGGATATATTTTTATATTAAAGTATATTTCCAAGTATTGCTATTATCCAAAGATGCACCGGATAAAATATATAAAAGAACCATTTTCCCCCCTTTCTTCCTTCCTCATTATTATAAAGAAATATAAAAGGAATCACCATAAAGGTCATCCAGTCCGAATTTACACAGAACATATCAATTCCCTGTGAACACAATTCCAAACCTCCATAAAAGAAAAACATTAATACGCTGTATAATCCGATAAAAACAGCCTGCTTTAACTTGCTGCCATGGAAAAAATATGCAACTATAATAAAAGGAATAAGTTGCATTCCACCTTCAAGTGTCATTCCCCTGCCGATAGGAAGAGGCACAATACTTATAGCAAGAGAAATAACTGTTACAAAAATTGCCAAAATATTAAATAAGATTTTTTTCTTTTGGCTGTCTTCTTTTGCCATATCAAAGAACCATATAATTGTAAATCCTAATGCCAAGGTCAAAAATATATTGTCACTAATTCCCCCTTCCTTCCAAATCAAATATGATAACTCATTTCCAATCTGCATAAATACTGCAAATATCCAAAGTCTCATACAATATTTCTTTTTTGACCCGGTATGAAAAAAGCCGTCCACCATCAACCATGCAAATAAAGGTGCTACAAATCTTGTAAGCAGATGTGCTACACTGCCAATCACTGCCGAAAATCTAAAGTATGCATTATCAAGTACCATAAATACCAATGCTATATCTTTTAACTGTTTTCTGTTAAGTCCAATTTTCATATTGTTTATCTTCCTTTCCTACTGACAAAAAATTCAGTTTGTCTAAATCTTTTTATTTGTATACGCCAATAATACAGGAAAGTTAGATTTTGAAAAATCTATAAACATAACAAAAAGTGACATTTCTGTCACTTTCAGTATGGTTTTTTTATATTTAAAACAGCTTTATTTTCTTTCAGAAACTTTATCTTTATTTTTCTTAAGATAAATCTCCAATGCTTTATTATCCTCAAATATTTTATATGAAATCCTACATTATATTTTAGTATCCGGATTCTTATATTGTCCGTGTTTGTTGCTTCTTCCACTGCCATAACTTATTGCAAACTTCGGACATCTATGTAGACAGCCTAAGCACATCTCACATTCTTCATCTTTCCATACCGGGTGATCACCTTCCATAATTATCGCTCCGACAGGACATTTTTTCTCACATAATTTACATCCTATACATAAATCCATTCTTCAAAATTTTCTTGTTTATAGCTCATATTTTTACTCTCCTCATTTCTATTTATCTACGTATTCTCTGATTTTATAAATATTATACAAAGGAATATTTGTCATCCGGTCCTGCTCACGATAATCTGACATAGATGTACGAACAGCATACTTTGGATGATACTTTTCACAAAAGGCTTTAAGACTCTTTGCTCTCAAATTCTCTTCCGCTTTCACCTCTAGAGGAATTATAGATGTTTTGCCTTGAATCATAAAATCTATCTCTCCGCTTGAATTAGATGTTGAATAATAATAAGGCTCTATACCTTCCGATGCAATAAGTTGCTGCAAAACATATTGCTCTGTCAATGCTCCCTTAAATCCGGTGAAAATTCTGTTACCGTCAATAATCACTTTAGCATCCAAATCTGTCATAGCTATCAACATACCGATATCAAGCAGATACACTTTAAATGCATCAAGGTCAATATACGCTTTCAATGGAAGCGCTACTTTTCCTACTCTTTGTACCTTATGGATCAACCCACAATCTAAAAGCCACTGTAATGCAAGTTCAAAGTCCTTTGCTCTTGAACCCTTTCTAACTTGTCCATAGATATATTTTTTATTTTCTTTTGCCAACTGCATTGGAATAGAATTCCACACAAGATTTAATCTTGGAACAAGTGAAACTTCAGCATGCTTTGAAAAGTCTTGTTGATAATAATTCAAAAGGTTTTTCTGTATTTCTCTCACTTGTTTAAAATCTTTACTGTCAACATAAGTCTTAACCACCTCAGGCATTCCACCTACATAGTAGTATTCACGTAATCTATCTATATATTTAGTCTTAAACATTGTTATCATATCTGTATCATCACTTTGGAGTACATTTGCAAAACGTTCTTCACCTAAAGCATATAAAAACTCAAGAAAGGTCAATGGGTAAAGATCCATAAAGTCAACCTTGCCTACAGGAAATGATGTTCCTTTATGAAGAGCTACACCTAATAATGAACCTGCTGCTACTATTGCATACTCCGGTGCATTCTCACAAAAGTATTTCAATGAAGATAGAGCCTGTGGTACCTCTTGTACTTCATCAAATATCAATAAAGTATTTTTTGCATCAATAGAAACTCCTGTTTCTATACTGATTGCCAATAAAATCCTGTCTATATTGATATCGCCCTCAAATACCTGATCCAACCTTTTATTATTATCAAAATTTACATAAGCAACTTTTTCAAAATATGTTCTTCCGAACTCCTTCATCAGCCAGGTTTTTCCAACCTGTCTTGCCCCTCTGATAATCAAAGGCTTTCTATTTTGTTTATCCTTCCATTCTATAAGTTTTTCAAGTGCAAAACGCTTCATAAGGTTACCTCCCAAAATACTTCTCTAAAAAAATACTCTTTTTTATATATTAGAGGTTTAAAAGTATTTCGTCAACATTTTTAAGACCGTAAAAATGTAATTTATTGCACTTTTAAGGCATTAAAAATGTAATTTGTCACACTTTTAAGGCCGTAAAATCGTTTTCTGCTTATAAATCTAAATTTTTTATATTCCCTGCTTATTGTAGATTACTATTCTTTCGGCACTCTTGCCGAAGAAATGATAACCTGAGCCGCCCTCACTTATAACATCAAGCAGCTCATCAGGTTTTGTCACCAAGATACCGCCCATTACAGTCACTCCTCTTTTAAAAAATGCATCGGGTATCATACCCGCTGTAGGACCTGTAACCAAAATATCGGCACCGGACTTACACATAGCCAGTAAATCAGGTAATGTATCATTAAGTATAGTAACACCTGTAATAACATCAAGGTCGGAATCCGGCAGATACACATTCGCATCCTTTGCAGGTGCAAAATGCTCCAATTCCTTGCCCTTTAGAGTACGTGAGTCCATCTCCAGAACTTTAAAATCTGCATCTGCCGCAAGTAGCTTTTTAAGCATCGGTACCAAAGCACCTATTACAACACTTTTTTTACCCTGAGGAACCTCCATCACATCAAAAGAATCTACATCTATCTCTATTTTATACTCCAAGTTCTTATTTTCTTCCCAGTAAAAAGCCGAAAGTGCATTAAGTGTTGCAATAGCCAGTGTCTTTCTGAGAATATTTGCATGTGAAAGATCGTCCAAATAGCTCTTTACACTCCTTCCGCCAAGTTTACCTGATAAAGGCATAGCCTTTGCGGAGCTTGGACAGCATACAGCCTCCGGAATCTCCTTAACAGGTGTAAAACAAAGCCCTCCATAACCTGTACTTAATTTTACTCCTGAAAAGAACAGTCCGAACACCGCTCTTTCAACTACCATTTTATCCAGTCTCTCTCCAAAATACTCTTTTAAAATATCGGCACTTTCCTGTAATAATATATTCATACTTTATTTCCTTTCTGCCTTAACCTAGTTGGCAAATACCCATGTGATTAATTATAGATGCAATACTTTCCACATTGACTATCTATTCTAACCTAATTTTATATACTATTCCTTTACATCTACAATATCAATATATAAAGTGATATAATAATACCCAGGTTTATAATATTTTTAAATAATCAAAGGAGATGAATGTAATGGGATTTTTTATATCTACATTGGGCTTTGGCGCGTTTTCACTGCTATGCTTTATTTTAGCTGTTTTTATATACTTTAGACTACTTATAGCTGTTTGTACTTTTAAGAAGCTCCCTAAATGGATATATGCCTTAGGTCATATACAGATTACAAGAAGGTCTGTTCAATTTGACGATATTACAGATAAACCCGCACTTATAGAGGCGAGCGTTTTTATGCTGTGTATTATTTTAGTTAATATAATAGTTACCGGTGTGAATTATTTCAAATTACACAATATTGGAAAAGCAATTTTTTCCTGTTTACAAATGCAGTTTGCTATAATTATAGCTGCGATAATACTTTCCGTAATTACCAGACCGCTTATACATTTTTTTATACCCTCATACCGTACGAAATATTCTTACTCAACTACCAATGCGTTGGATGTCCTTATGTTTTTCGCCTCATTTGCATTCACTTTTTTTATATCTATAGCAGGTATTCCGGCAAAGCCTGTAAATGTGCAGATAGCAGGAACTAATGTGATTATCGGAACAACAAAGGTATCCGTTCTTCTTGATAACGGCTTTACCTTTAAAGGAAAAAATGCAGACAGTGAGATTATAAATACTCGAAGCGACCACTTTTACTATGGAGAATATTTGGAATTATATCTTGGTGATAAGTCTTTCGGTCATGTATGTGTCACACCTACATGGAAGGATTCGGATGAACTCAAAAACTGTACTGTAACATCCTTTAAGGTTACACCTGATGATACGGATTTATCTGCTGTAAAGATTAACAATGTAGCGCTGTCGAATTTAGATCTTAACGACTTTGAAAATAAAAATTTGGTAGATATTTTTTCACTGCATCCGACAGATTATGATGAGATGAAAGGTCCTTATTATTTTGTACTTACATTGCAAACTCATGACTATTCTCTGTGGAAGCGCTATAGTATAGAAGCTGATTTTAACTCTGATAACAGTCTTTCATACTACAATGTTATGGCACAGCATACTATATGGGAATAAAAACGGAAAGCTTAAACGGCTTTCCTATTTTTATATAAGATTATCTGATATTCATATTTTCCATACAGTTTTTTAGTATAGTGCTGATATAATCCCCTTTTTTCCTATTGATACATGCAGTCGCATATGTCATTGGAGCTTTGTATACTTCTCCTATGTAATCAGGACTTGTCAAAACAGGCATAGAATAGTATGCATTCTTTTTATTTTTCAAATCTATAAACCATTCTCCGCCTATATGTTTCCTGAAAGTTTCTCCTATGTATACTGTCAAATAGTCTAAGGTCTTAGTATCATTTATCAAATCCTTTATCTAACTGTAATTAGTGAGGATCCAATTTTCAATCTCGTCAAGTGACTCTATGCTGTAGTCAAGTTTTAAATTGTTTTCTTTAGCAAATGTATCTGTAAAGTACTCCATTTTAAAGTCTATAAGTATAATCCATTCTTCAAAGTTTTCCTTAGTATAAGCCATTTTTTATATCCAACTTTCTTAGTTTATATAAATATTCTCCAACCCAATCAATGCTCTACAATTAAATATTTATTTGTATTTAGTATAATCATACATAGATGTAAATACAATATATTTTTTATATATCAAGTTAAAGTAAATATAATTTATAAATTCAAAACATTTAAGTATATTTAGTTAAATTTTAAATAGATTTTTGTACATATATATAGTAAAATTAAATCAAAATTTATGGAGGTGAAATTTATGTCAAAAAAACTCACGTCAAAACTTCCCGTTATTTTCTGTTTTTTAGCCATATGTCTCTTGGCTATATTTGCATCGGCCTGCTCATCAGGTAAAAAGCCTGCAGAAGTACAACAAGAGAATACAGACTCAGATAATAATGTTGGTCCGGACATATCCAATTCTGATAAAAGTGGTAATAAAAACACATCCGATTCCAATAAGTTTTCTCTTTATTTAAAGGGAGATAATTTGTATATGGCTCGCTATAATAACTCTGAAATTATAGACTTGGGACCTTGTACAACCAACGGAAGTGTTATGGAAAAGTTTTCTATAAATGGATATAACAAAAAATTAGATCAATTTTGTTCATTTTCAGATTATGACGGTGAAACCTATACTCTATATATATCAACGTCTAAAGCACCCACAAAGCGAACCAAGGTAGCTGACAAAGTCACAGTACATTCAGCCTTAAAAAACGGTGATATACTCTATATTTCAAATAAAGAGCTGTTTTTGTATAAAGGTGGTAAAGCGGTTAGCCTATTTAAAGAAGATGGCGAAGAGGAAATAAAATACATTATTTCTAAGTCCCAGGATAAGCTTTTAATTGTTCCGGGTGAGCGCAATTATGGCAAAGAGAAATTGATGAATGTATATTTAATCGATATATATACAGGTAATAACACAGTATATTCAAATTTTAATATAAATTCTTTCGATTATTCTTTTGAACTTGATTCAATATGCTATTTTAAGGATAATACAATATACAAGTTGGAAGACGGAAACTCAAAGGAAATAGTAAAAGGTATTAAAGAACCATATAATAGCGTTTCTTATTCTTCTGATACAGTCATCTATGCGTCAAAAGCTGATGAACCAACATCCCTCTATAGATTTGACTTTAACGGTAATGAGGAATTAGTCAGTGATTCATTTGAAAAATTTGTAGAATTTAATATGAAAGAAAATTTTCTGGCATATATCGAAAAAAACTCTGAAGGCAAAATCATTCTAAAAGTAGTACAAAATGGTGAAACACTGGGAGAGTATGAAGATATAGAAGATAATGACAACATATACAGACTCAAAGAATCACACCCTTCTAAATCAAAATATTGGTATTTTTTCTCTGAAGAAAATAAGAAGCTTTGGAAAGTCGCTTTAGAAGGAAGTAAAAAGGGGGAAATTGAACTTGTAAATGATAATGTAACTGATTTTTTAGATTTTGCTTATTCACAAGACTCTAAAGCGGAAAATGATGATTTGTTGTATAAAGCAAAAATCAAAGGGAATGACTACTATTCTTTATTCCTGGATAAAAATATTATCAATGAAAATGTAGGCAAGTATTATTCACCGGCACATTTAGAAAATAACGGTACTGAGAGTTATATTATATATGCTGACACACTCTCTCAAGCTTCATATAAAGATCATAATTATACCTATCATATTTTGGAAAACGGCAAAGATACTATAGTTGCTGAAAATGTAAAGGATTATAACGGATCCCTTCCGGAAAATGAAAAATTCGACAAAACCTATTTTTTAACGGATTATGACGAAAGCAAAGGAGCAGGTGTTTTGAAGCAATATTTAAACGGAAAGCTTAAAGATATAGACAGTGATGTAAAGGGCTTTGTAAAAAATAATACAAGTTCATTTAGCACTATATTCAGATAATAAAGATATAAATACTACCGGAGTCGCACGCAACCCATGTGGATCACGTAAGGCTCCGGCAGTAATATATCTTCTAAAGTATTATACCCTACTTTCCCATGTCTTCCAAACAGTTTTTCAGTATAGTACTTATATAATTGCCCTTTTTCCTATGAATACATGCAGTTGCAAATGTCATCGGTGCTATATAGCTCTCTCCTATGTAATCAGGACTTGTCAAAACCGGCATGGAATAGTATGCATTCTTTTTATTTTTTAAATCTATAAACCACTCTCCACCTATATGTTTCCTGAAAGTCTCACCTATGTATACCGTCAAATAGTCTAAAGTCTTAGTATCATTTATCAAATCCTTTATTTCACTGTAATTAGTGAGGATCCAATTTTCAATCTCGTCCAGTGACTCTACACTGTAGTCCAGTTTTAAATTGTTTTCTTTTGCAAATGTATCTGTAAAATACTCCATTTTAGAGTCTATAAGAATAATCCATTCTTCAAAGTTTTCCTTGGTATAAGCCATAATTTATCTCCGATTTTCTGATTTTTTCAATCATTAAATGATTCCAATATTTTTTTCAACACTCTAAATTTTAGTTGGTTAAAAGGCGCATACCTAATCGGCAAATCAATCTTTGTTTCACTCCAAACAATACTCTTTTTATGGCTGAATGTATCGAATCCGAACTTTCCATGATATGAACCCGTTCCGCTACTTCCTACTCCTCCAAACGGCATATAATGACTTGATACTTGCAGTATAACATCATTTATGCATCCGCCACCGTAAGAAATACTCTTTATAATATGCTTTGCCGTATCTTTATCCCTTGTAAATACATAGCATGCCAAAGGCTTCTCATGCTCTTTTATTATCCTTATTACCTTATTTATATCGTCATATTCTATGATTGGAAGCAGTGGCCCGAATATCTCTTCTTTCATAATTTCATGGTCAAAATCCACATTCGGCAAAATAGTAGGCTCAATCCTCTTAACTACATCATCACCTCTGCCACCTATTATACTATCCTCTGATTTTATCAAATTCATCAGTCTTTTATAATGGTACTCATTTATTATTCTCGGATAAGTATCATTATTTAATGCATTAGGATATCTTCTCTTTATTTCTTTTTGCAGATACTTTATAAATCTGTCCTTAACACTGCTATGTATTAACACATAATCAACGGATACACAGGTCTGCCCGGCATTAAGCAGTTTCCCCCACAGTACTCGCCTTGCAGCAAGTTTAATATCGGCTGTCTCATCTATAATACAAGGACTCTTTCCACCAAGCTCCAAGGAAACCGGTATAAGGTTATTACTTGCCACATTCATTACAATCTTCCCTACTCTTTGACTTCCTGTAAAGAATATATAATCATATCTTTGATGTAGAAGTTCATCATAATCTATATCTTCATCCACACAGAAAATATAGTTTGAACCGAAGGCTTTATTTATAATGTTTTTAATAACTTTTGAGGTATAAACACTCTCTTTTGAGCATTTTATAATGGCTGTATTTCCTGCCGCTATTGCCGCTATAAGAGGTGCTACCGCCAAATTGAAGGGGTAATTCCAAGGTGATATAATAAGCACTACTCCATATGGCTCAGAGCAGACATAATTCTTTGACGGAAATGTAGATATAGCACCTTTTACCCTCTGCGGCCTGCTCCACTTTCTTACACTTTTTAAAGCCTCATTTATTTCGGCATAAACCATTGCAAGTTCACTCATATATGCCTCAGCCTTAGACTTTAAAAGATCTTTATATAAAGCGGAAAGGATTGCTGCCTCATTGTCTCTGATTACCTCCTTTAACCTTTGCAACATCTTTATCCTGTATTTGACCGACTTAGTTGCATTTGTGTTAAAGAAATCTCTTTGTTTATTTATAATTTCTTTTAATTCTACTTTTTTCTCCATAATGTAACTCACCATCCTTCCACATTATAAAATAGATTTAATCGTGTTGAACACCTGCTTGGAGAATTTTGACTCAAAAATTTCTTCAGAAAGCACCAAAGTCACTCTATTTTCCTTTGATGAATATCCGCTGTTAAAAATCAATAAAAACGGCCCTTCTCCGGACAGTTCATCTATATAAAAACCCTTTTCGTCCATCAACTGAAACATTTCCTCATCTCGAGAAACAAAAATATCCGTTGTTTCATCTTCATTATCAATGACAATATATGGATCTTCCCAAAACGTAACACTTTCTTTTATTTTTTCTATAAAAGCATCCTTATCTTTATCCGTATATAAGATGTAGTCAATACCTGTAATCATTTTTTCACCTGCTTATTATAAACTTGTGACTGTTTTATTATCTTAATACACTAACTTATTACCTTAAACATCAATATTTCATCAAGGTCTACTGTTTCTATATCACAACTACCTCTTCCATAAATAGTCACTTCAAGATGATAAAATATCAAACAATGCTTTATATACTGGAGTATTAGTGGTGACTTGCGCTTATATCCATATTTGTTTAGTAATTCTCTAAAACCTATGCATACAAATTTGATTCCGCCATATAATATTTTTATACGACAACTTTTAAAGAAAATATCAAAATCAGAAAAATAACCGCTTAATTGATCTAATTGCAATGTTCTATCCGAATGCTTCAAATCCCTCTGTATGGCAGCAAGTTCTTCATCAATTGCATCCTTATCCAATATATAATGACTCCATTGATATATATCTAACAGAAATTTTCTCTTATTATCTCTGTACTGTTCGGAAAGTAAGCTCTTTTCATTTTCCCATATTGAATCAAGAATTTTACTTTCCTCTCTACAGCCAAGTTTTAAATCCTGTAAGATAAATGCAATATCGATTGCCGAATAAAACAATCCATACATTATTTGTCACTCTTCCTATAATTGCAACTGCGACAAAGAATTTGTAAATTCTCTAAAACAGATTTACCGCCATTATTCATAGCAATAATATGATCCACATGGAAAGGAACTCTGGATCTGTCTGTAAATCCACAGCAGGCACAACGATAATTACCGGCTTCATCAGTATACTTTTTAAAAGTTTCATCTCTTAAATATTTTTCATAATTAGGATCAATCTCACGAATTTTATGGAGCGGTAAATCTTCCAGCTCCTTAGAACCGTACTCTACTTGTTTTCCTTTCCCACCAACATATATTTCAATATCTGATAATTTCATCAATTCAATATCCAGTTGCTTTGAAAAGTATATCTTTCTGCCAAAGAACAATCTAAGCATATTGTCGTCTCCGGAATTCCAAAGCTCATCAATGTATTCAGCTTTTTTACGCACCCCCATGTCTTCATCCCAAATATGCTGTGCAATCTTTGATATATCCAGCTTATTTCTATCCACCTCTTCAAATGTATAGAATCTTGGTGCTTCCTCATATTGAGCATAGTATTTTATGATATTTATAACATCTCTGCTCTCATATGGCGGAATCATTTCACCGCAGAAGAATGAATCCCTGCACTGTGCCTCCATTTCATCAAGCTGTTCTTTTGTCAGATACTCCTCTGTTACATCAAATGACTTGAATAATGACGGAAGTGAATCCATAAGATTCTTATAAGCTTCCTGTGTGCTGTCATATACCATTACCTGATATGAATGATCCATTCCGTTTTCTTCCAGATAATTAAATGCGTACATTCCGATAGGAATTCTTTTTTCAAAAGCAACTCTTTCCAAATCTATTGTATCAACCGAATTATCAAGTATTCTTGCAAACTCCTCAATCTTTGAGATTGCAATCAGTTGAATATCTCTTTTTATGCGCTCGGAATCATCACTATCCTGAAAATCATTATCTCCTGCAAATAAACTCTCCGGATTTACCCATGCAATATGCTCATTCCAATGGTCTATAAATGAAACTATATATGCACTTGAGGTACCACCTGCTACCGTTCCTCGCAATGCTCTACCCACCATCTGTGTCATCAAAATAGATGAAACTGTAGGTCTTGCTAAAAATACTGTTTTTGTCTTTGGCAAATCCACACCTTCAGTCAATATATTTACATTAACAAGTACCTGCAATTCTCCGTTTCTGTAGGCTTCAAGTTTTCTCTCATTATCCTCTCTGCTTACGGTCACTCCTGTAACACCGTCTCTGATATCGGATACAACAAAATCAGACTTAATTCCCGCTTTATTAAAAAGTGCACTAAGCTGAATAGCATGTATTACATTGACCGCAAATACAATTGTCTGACCATATTCATCCTGTTTTTCTTTATATGTTTCAACAATCAGTTTATTACGTGCGGCACTCTCCGCCATCTGACTCGCAATACCCTCCGGCAAGTTATCAAGGTATTGAATCCTTTCCCATGACTCAAGACCCAAAGAATCTCCATAATTTTCTTCAGTAAAGTAGCTTTCAAAAATAGGCTTTGAAAGAATCTGCCTGTTTATAAGTTCTTTTAGTCCTATTTGATATGTTATTCCTATGTCTCCACGTACAACCTGACCATTGCTGACACCGTCAGAATAGATTTTACCTAAAAGTCCCTGCTCCTCCTCAGCAGTACGAAACGGTGTTGCAGTCAGACCTATTAACTTTAAATTCGGAACTTTTTCTTTTACATAGTTGATAACTTTTCTATAGGTTTTTGCAGTTGAATGATGCGCTTCATCCACAACCAAGTACAGCTCCTTTTCTCCTTCAAGCCACTTATCAAGTCTTTCAATATTTCTTCCTATACTGTCCTTACTTATAATCAATAAATTATCATCAGATTTGATATCTATTGTTCTGTCATGACTTGATGCACCTGACACAATTCTGAATCTGAAAGAAGAAATATGTGGTACAACTTCCGTATAAGCAAACTTTTGAAATGACTCAGCAGCCTGATCAAGCAACATCTGTCGATGTGCAATCCAAAGAATTTTCTTTTTCTTATCAATAGCATTTTTTAAAAGCCACATAGAAGCTGTATAAGTTTTTCCGCCTCCTGTCGGCAAAACTACCAAAGTACTGTAAGATTCTTCTTTATTAATCTTATCAAGTGCTTCCATAGCCTTTTTTTGATGCTCATAAGGGCTTCTTATATTCGTTCCGTTCTTAGGTAAAATATCACCGAAAGATTTCACCTCCACAAAAGTTTTCAAATCATTTACAGAGCCTGTTTCCATTCCCATTACCTCCATTATAAATTTATTAATTTAATCTTATCTATATATTAATCGGTATTCCTATCATACTTTATATATCTGAATTTCTCAACTGTAAACCTATACGTAATATGATATATATCCGGTATGTTTTAACCATAATGCCCCTACTCTATTATCTCCAAAATATCCTCTATATCTACTCCCTCACTTAATACAATAGTTTTATTATATCCCTCATCACATAATAAAACTTCCTTTTCATAAGGGAAGTAGCTTCTGAGCCATATGATATATTTTGCATAATCATAGAGCCTGTTTTCAGAGTTAAAATAATCTATCACCAAAACACTCCGGTCTCTATTTATCCAAAGTTCAAACTCGCATTCATCCCCATAATATTCAAAGTGAACATTATATTTGCAGTTTTCATCGCTTTTAACTTCTACACTGACTCCTGAAAATCTTTGTTTAATGTCATTATTAAACTTCTCCAAATCAAAACCGGTATTTTCTTTATCAGTCACATAAATAAAATATGAAACAGCCATATTTCTCCCCATAAAATATTAAATATCCTAAACCATATTATATTAAGTATACATCCAACAGCCTAAAGTTTGAAGTAAAAAAACTGTAGTAGAAGCTATCCTTCCGCTACAGTTTTTATTTATAAATCTTCTTTACCGTTATGTGTTATTACAGGCTTTCCGTCTTTATCAAGTAAAGCTGTCAGACCTCCTGCATATCCGTTTGTTTTAAACAAATAGTTTACACCTGTCTCCGTATCAACCCAGACTTCAAGTATTTCAATTACTCCCTGTCTGTAAACTTTCTTGAAACGATCCATAAAGTATCCTCCGATGTTTTTTTTGATTATATCATATATTAAACTACAGTTTTTAAAGTTTTTCAAAGTTTTGTTTAATAATAAATGATTCTAATACTTTAATTTTAGGATTCTGGGGTCTTAAATTCTTCAAGGCAAAGTATACTGTCTGCGGTTTCATTTAAAAATTCGACATCGTGGGAAACAATAAATATAATATTATCTTCAGTACTCATCTCCTTTATCAGCTTTGAAATTCTTATCATATTCTTATAATCCATACCGCTTGTGGGCTCATCAAAAAATATAAATCTTGAGTTTTTACATAGAACTGAAGCAATGGCTACTCTTTGTTTTTGTCCACCTGAAAGGCTCATAGGATGTCTGTCCTTTAATTCTGTAAGCTCAAGACCATATAGGACCTTATCTAATCTATCCTGTGACAAATCCTTAACCCCAAGTTTTATTTCTTCCTCTACAGAATCTGTGAAAAGCTGATGATTTACATCCTGCATAACCAATGATGAATTTTTCAGTCTTTCTTTTTTGTTCAGAGTTTTCCCGTTAAATATTATCTCATTCTTTCCCTTATCATCAAGGCCTGTCATTACTCTTATAAATGTAGACTTACCGCAGCCGTTTTTTCCGGTAATACCGTAAATATTTCCAAGACCAAATGAAATGTCTTCTATCTTTAACCCGGAACCCTCTTTAAATTTGTACTCGAGTTTTTTAATATTTAAATCATTTCCAACCGGCTTATTTTGTGCTTTCAATACTGTTTTTATTGCAGAACGAAGTCCAAGTTGCTTTTCAGAGTTTAAAAGCTCATCTTTTGTAAGCTCCTTAAAAAGCTCTCCCTTTCTGACAAGAATAATTCGATCTGCCAAATCCGTCAAATAATAAATTCTATGCTCTGCAATGATAAGTGTTATACCCTTATTCTTTAGTATCTGCAGCATTTCTTTTAATATATCAATATATTTATCATCAAGATTTGATGAAGGTTCATCCAGTACTATTATCTTACAACCGGAAATATAGCAGGCCGCCACACAAAGAATCTGCTTTTCACCGCCCGAGAGTTCAAATATACTACGCCCCAGTAGATGCCTTATAGGAAAGAGCTTCAGCATATCTTCCATACGGTTTTCCATTTCCTGTTTACTTAGTCCAATATTTTCAAGATAAAATAAAAGCTCAAGTGTTGTATCAACATTAAAAAAATGTGTCTTGGGATTTTGGAAAACACTTGATATCAACAGTGATATTTCATACAGCTCCATTCCCTTTAATTCTCTATTGTCAACCTTTATAGTTCCGCTGATTTTGGCATTTTCATATTCAAAAGCCAATCCGTTTATAGAATTTATAATAGAGGATTTTCCGCTTCCGCTCTCTCCGGTAAGCAATATGCATTCACCGTCTGCCACAGTTAAGTTTATACAGTCAAGAATCATTTTGTCCTGTTCATAAAACAGTGATAAATTTTCTAATGTGAGCATATAATTCCTCCTGCTACTATAACACTGATTGTTACGGCATAAATAAAATCTATCAAATGTATTCTCACGCTTACATACCTTGTTTTCTTTATAGGATTGGCAATACATCTTGTTTCTGCAGCTTTTGAAATATCGTCAGCTATATTTGACGAAATAATAAGCAGCGGAACTGCTACATACTCAAGATATTTAACAGGATTTTTTGTTTCTATTCCTCTTATTCTCATTGACATTTTAATACTGTTTTTCTCCTCTACAAAAGACGGAAAGAATCTGAACATCACCGCAATAGGGATGGAAACCTCCTTAGGTATTTTTATGGCATCCATTGATGAAATAATACTTCCTACATCAGAAGTCTTGATCATAAATTTACCTGCCGCAAATGGAAGATAAAACATACGACATAGGGCAAACAATGAAAGCATCATCAGTATAAAGATGGGAAACTTTTCCAAATCGCTGAAATCAGGTACGAAAAACAGCACACCAAACCAAAGTATATTTTTTATAGCATCCTTTTTAAATCCGTTTATAAAATACATAGCGGAAATTACAATTACAACTGCCCATTCTAAATAGTGATTTATAGAATTTAATACGGTAACCCCCAATAATGCAACCACAAAAAATTTGGTTATAGGATTCGGATTAAATCTGTTGTCTTTGATGTAATACATCAAACTATACCTGCCTTTATAAAATGCTTTTTCAGTAATATTTTTCCGATATTTGCTCCTATAAGTCCTCCGATTATAGCACCAAGATAAACCAAAGCCATATGCTGATAAGTAATAAGTTTTATCAAAATATCTACATACTCCTTGCCCATCATCATAGATAATTCAATGTATTTCTCCCTTGCCCATAACATTTGCATAAGTGAACCGCAAATCCAAGTATTAAATATTGCAAACGAAAGCATATTGTATTTAAATGAATTATAATGACCGATTCTTCTTATCAACTCGGCTATAATCATTACTGCAAATGCATGAAGTATAATGACATATGTATGTCCCCCAACAAACATAATAAGAGGTGACAGCATTCCGAAAATAAACAATGCCCAAGGTTTTTGTACCTTCGCCATAAATAACATAACAACAGTTCCGCTAACAATTCCCAGTATTGTAGGATATATGAGAAATAAAATCGGAATAACTCCAATCATTCCAACGGCAAAGGTAACTACAATATATATGACTACAAACACACCTATAGTAACCAGATCCTTTATTTTCAGCTTTTTCTCTTTCATATCTTCCCCTTAATAATTAAATGCTTCGGCTAATTTTGTCTTTTCAATCAAGTTTTTATATACCTTTGAATCTTTTATAAGCTTATCATGATTTCCTTCTGTCTCAACAACTCCCTCATCTATTACCACGATCTTATTCACATTTTCTATTGATTTTAATCTGTGTGAGATAATAATAACCGTTTTGTCCTTGATAAGCTTATTTAAGCTGTCCTGTATCTTCTTTTCATTGTCCACATCAAGGCTTGCCGATATCTCATCCAATATCAAAACAGGTGCATCCTTTAGAAATGCTCTTGCAATAGATATTCTTTGTCTTTCTCCGCCTGATAATTCCGCACCGTTTTCGCCAATCAGAGTATTAAATCCGTCCGGCAATTTTTCAATAAAATCCATACAGTTTGCAAGCACTGCCGCTTTCTTTACTTCCTCATCGGTTGCACTCTCCCTGCCCAGACGAATATTTTCCATAATGCTTGTGTTAAATAAGGTCACATCCTGAAATACTATTGAGACATTCTTAAACAATGATTCTGTAGATATATTTTTGATATCCTTTCCGTCTATTAAGATACTTCCGGTATCATAGTCATACAGCCTTGATATAAGTCTTAATACGGAAGTTTTACCGGAACCTGATATACCTACCAAAGCTGTAACCTCACCCTGCTTTGCCGTAAAACTCACATCTTTTAATACCTTTGCATCTTCATTATAGGAAAATGAAACATTTTTAAATTCGATATTGTATCTTGAAAGGTCTGTATCTTCACCCTCTTGAAGCACTGCATTTTTTATCTCCTTTATTCTTACAATTGCAGGTTCAATATAGGACATTTCAGTCATTCCTTCCCTTGAAACATCAAAAAGTTCTTTTACCTTTATTGCTCCTATCAGGTATCCTATCAGATATAAGAGGCTGATCTCATTATGAATAAGTAACTGTATTCCGACAGCCAATACTACTGCAAGGCTTATATATGAAAGTGATGAAGAAATTCCCACAGCCAACATCGGAAGAACCTCTACTTTAAGATGAATCCTCTCGCTCTCCTCCATCTTTTTATACAGGTTTTTCTTCACCTTATCGGATTGATTAAAGCTGCTTATCTCCTGTTGTAGCTCTATTGTTTCTTGAAAAAGCTCTGAATTATTTCTTAGCACATTAAAGTATCTACTATACTCTGAAACTTCCTTTTGCTTTGCCAAAGGATTGATCATAAAGCTTAAAAGAGTGGGAATAATTGCCGCAAGTCCAAGCTTCCAGTTTCCAATAAGCATAATAAGGCCCATCAGAGGGAAGAACAACCACATAGCCACAACCTTGGGTATAGAATGGCTCATAGAATGCTCTACCCTTTCCACATCAGACATTATCGTTTGTGAAAGGTCAGAGAGATCGTGCTTTGAAAAATATGCCAGCGGAAGCTGTGCCAGATTCTCTGCTATTCCCTTTCTCAAATTTGCCGATTCTTTATAGGTGGAATTATAAAGGCTTACATATTCCTCTGATAATAAAATATACATAAATATCAGAGTAAGTATTGCCATAACAATATACTGCAAGGTGCTTGATACATTTCCCAAGACCAACTGATTAATAAGTCCCATCAAAATAAACATCGGACCAAGGTTTATACAATATGTCAAAAAACAATATATCGTTGCTTTTGTAAGATTTTTTGCACCCTGTTCCGAGAGAGCATATCTTTTCTTATAATAGTTTTTCATTTGACACCCTCCAATCATTTGCAGTTTCGTAAAGGCTGAGGAGTCTGCTGTATAACCCTCCGGTTTTTACTAATGAATCATTATCTCCTCGCTCTATTACATTTCCCTTTTCCAAAACTATTATTTCATCTACATTTCTGATACTTGTCATTCTATGGGCAATCATTATAACAGTCTTATCCTGCATTAAATTTTTAAATGCTTTTTGTAATTCATATTCATTATCTGCATCAATTGCCGCACTCGCTTCATCCATAATTACAATAGGTGAATTTTTCAAAATAGCCCTTGCAATAGCGATCCTTTGTTTTTCACCTCCTGAAAGATACACACCCTTTGAACCTATAATTGTATTTTCCCTGTCTTTAAACTTTTCAATAATTTCATCACAACCTGCAAGACTGAGAGCCTCCATTACTTTATCTCTGCCTGCATTTTCATCAGCCAATGCTACATTATCGTATATTGATTTTTTAAACAGTTTGCTGTCTTGAAATACAAACGAGATATTCCTTATGATTGCCTCCTTTGTATATTCCGAAAGAGGATATCCACCTATTTTTATTGCCCCCTTATCAACCTTATAAAATCCTGACAAAAGCTTTGCAACAGTTGACTTTCCTGAACCTGAATGCCCTACTAAGGCATAAGTTTTTTTCTCTTCTAATGAAAATGATAAGTTTTCCAGAACCTTTTTATCCCCATATGAAAAGCTCACATTTTCAAATTCAATATTGAAATTGTCAAAATGATCTCTGTTTCCATATGTGAGTTTATCCTCCTGCATCTTTTCATATAATTCTTCCAAACTGTCAATGGCAAAATTTGCATTATAGATATTCATGCTTGCCCACATTATTTTCATAAAAGAGACCATTATTACACCGCTTAAGAAAAAGATCATAATAAGCTCTACAGCCATAAATTTAGGATCTTTTATACCGGTCAAAAAGAAGCTGAGCGGAATGCTGATAATTGCGATCAATCCCAAAAATATCAGCTGATATATTACATAAGGTGTTTTACAAGACAGAGAATAATCATAAGCATATTTTGAATACTCCATAATAGAATCATGCAAAGCCTTAAAGGATTTAAGTTTTGAACCGAATATCTTTATTACCTGTATGCCTCTGATATACTCCACAGTTTCAGAACTCAGTTTGTCAAGTGAAGTCTGATAAAGCTTCATAAAATCTTTATTGCCCATCATTCCCATCAATATAAGTCCACTTACAACAGATAAAACTATAATAACTATTCCCACTCTAAGACTTATGGCAAATGCCAGTATAAATGCAAAAATCGGTACCAAAAATGCCTGTGAATTATCCGGCAACATATGAGCTACCGCCATATGTGTTTTTGCCGCATTATCATCTATAGTTTTTCTGATATATCCTGAGGAATGCAGATCAAAAAATCGAAAGCTTGCATCGGTAAGACCTTCAATTCCTCTTTTCCTCAAGTTTGTTTCAAGTCTGAATGCCAGCTTATGTGAAACAATACCGGATACCAAATACATTATTGCACTTATAGTTAAACAGATAACTATCCTTGTCGAATAATATCCTGCATTTTCATAATTTCCCTTTACTACCGCTTCTTTTAGAAGTAGAAATATATAATAATACCCATAAACCACCAGGAATACCGAAATACTCGATAATAAAATTGACATATATCCGATATGTTTTTCATTCGGCACATATCTGAATAATTTCTTATAAACTCCCATCAGTTTTCTCCTTTACTTGTTCAAATAAGTAAGTAAATATTGCTTCCAAATGCTGTCTGTTCTTTTTGAAATTTTCTCTTGCATCCAGTACATCAGAAGCCATTATCAGAGCATTCATAAAATCGGTAACAAACTGAAACATTTGTGGATCAAACAACCATCCTGAGTCATCACTCCATATCGCTTTAAATCTTTCCTTTGTCTGTTCCTGAAGCTCTTCCATAATATTATTCAGTTCGGGATTTCTTTTTTTCTCTATCAAAAACTCAACATAAAGAGGCATTAAAGGATTGTTGTCTATGACTTTATCAACCAACTGTTTTGCCATAAACTTACTCTCACCACCCTTTTCACATTCAGCCAAATGCTCTTTAATGATATTGTTTCTGTAATCAATCCCGCCTATCATAATGTCTTTAAAGATTTCTGTTACGTTCCCATAGTAGTGATATACTCCTCCTTTTGATAAAGTTGTTCCCGCGATGATGTCTTCCATAGTTGCCTTTCCTAAGCCCTTTGCGGCAATTACTTTTGCGGCTGAATCCATAATTTCTTTTTTTCTTTCAGCCTCACTAAGCCTCTTCGCAGCAGCCATATTGTATACCTCCTCTTTATCGACGTTATCGTCGGTAAGATTATTATATCATAGTTAGGATTTGCTAACAAGTGGTTATTTGAACTACTTCACTGTCACTTCAAAGTCAACTTCAATATCACTTCAAACAAACTTCAATTTACTTTGAAGTAATTTAAACTTAGCCCGACTTACTGTTATACATAAAAAATCAGCCCGGGGATTCACCCCGGACTGACTGTAAGTATATAAAAACCGATTTGATTTACTGTTCTTATGGTATCTCTTATCAAATTATTAAATTGTTTATGCAACTCTAAATTTATCTTCCTAAAAAGCCAACAAACAAAGCTTGAATTGTAGCTATAATTGGTACAAGAAAAAATGGAACTAATAAAAAATGTTCTCGAATTGCCAAATGTTTCATCCAATTATTAAACTCATAATCTTTGTGTCCCTCTGTTCCCGGAATAACTATCTTTTCTTTATATTTTCCTTGAAATAAGAGACAATCCAATAACAAAAAATCTCCTATATTTAATATACTCCACTGAATGTATCCCATCCAAAATATATTCCAAAAGCCAACGACTCCTGAATGTAAAATACTTATTGTTGAATAAATAAAACAAACTCCCACAATAATGATAGTAAGTGTAATGTTTATCTTTTTCTCTTGCTTTGTCATTTGTTTCGGAGCTGTTTTCTGGATAGCCTTTGGATAAGAATCCAAAAAGAATCTTGGATTAATAAGTACCAAAGAAGCCACTGCACCGTTAAAAATAGCTGCTATAGCAATTCCGACAAGAATTGCCTGTATTAAATCCATAAAATCATCTCCCTTTTGCTTTTAAATTCATATTACTTTGTAAATAATAATTTAACCTAGATTATTCATGGTAACTCCATGAAAGTGGCTTAAAGCCACATAATTACTATATTTTAACAAAATATTGCTTTCACCTAGTAAGTGAATAAAAAAAGAGCGTCCATTTGTGGTAAAATTAAGGTGACAAAACTCAATATAATCACACAAAGGAGCCCTTTATGAGTATTGTAAACACCTTATCACTTGAAAGCAATTATATAAACAGTGTGAGGAAAACGGTACCGGCTATGTAATTCGTTTGAAAGAAAATGCTATACTTCGTGATAAGGCATCATATCTTGTAGATGAACTTGATGAAATCACAAAAAACAACAAAGTAGATTATGCTGTAGTTTATGGTGAATTCATGTATCAGGCAGGTCCTTGGCCTTATGAAAGACGTGTTGTCTGTAAAGTTGAAAAACCTGAAAACCAAATGACTTACATGTATACATTCATTGTTACAAACATGGAGTCGTCCCCTGAATATCTTATCAAATTCTATTGCAAAAGAGGCTTGATGGAAAACTTCATAAAGGAAAGTAAAACAGGTTTTGACTTTGCTTCTGTCAGCAGTCATGCAAGAATTGTAAATGCCAACAGGCTTCAAATTATTGTACCGTGAATAATTCAGGTTTATTATTGTAAATTCTGTTTGCAATATTTAATGAGTTTTCTTTTGTCAATATTGTATTTCTATACTTAAAAGTAAGTGATACCGCAACTTTCAATGAATCAAAATTTATTTTATCTGTTTTAGTTTTTAATATTATGTATATATCATAAAAATCTTTACTTCTGCTATTGTTCTCAGCTCCGGTCAAAACCGTTTGAAGCTTTTCTGATATAACAGATTCCGGAGGATAACTAATAAAAAGTATGGATCTCAGCATTCCACATAGCAGTATATTTACCACCCAATGCCAGAAGTTTTTCATGGGTACCCGACTCTACTACCTTTCCATCAGCCACAACGAGAATCTGATCGGCATTTTTTGTAATAGACAATGTGTGGGCAATCATCACAACAGTCTTGTTTTCCTGCAGAAGATTTGAAATTGCCTGTTTTACAGCGAATTCATTCTCAATGTCCAAAGAAGATGTCGCCTCGTCAAGAAGCAGTATCGGACTGTCTTTCAATATAGCACGTGCTATAGAAAGCCGTTGCCTTTCACCACCTGAAAGCAAATTCCCATTTTCGCCTATAGATGTATCATAACCTTCTTCCAATTTGTGGATAAACTGATCACAGTTGGCCTTCTTGCAGGCATTCTCTATTTCTTCATCTGTAGATGACGGTTTTGCATAGCGTATGTTTTCCCTTACTGTATCATTAAACAAGAAGGTGTCCTGGTCTACCATTGATATTAGTGCAAGCACATCTTCTGCATTGACATTACGGATAGATTGCCCTCCAATGCCAATTTCTCCGCTATCAGGATCATAATACTTTGCAATTAGATTCAGAATCGTTGATTTGCCCGAGCCTGAGTCACCCACGATTACGGTTAGTCCGTGGTCAGGTATCGAAAAACTAATATTTTTTAGAACAGGTTCCTCCTGCGCATATGAAAACGACACATTGCGAAACGATATGCCATGCTCTTTTGGTGAAAAGACCTCTGTACTTTTCGATTCTTCATTTTCTGCCAGCACATTTTTAATATTTGCCTTTGATATCAAGAGATTTCTGTAACTGAACATATCAACCGAAATCGATGCAGTAAGCTTTGCTAAAACCATAGGCAGCATACATAGAAACAGAAAGGTAATAGCACTAATACTGCCTGACTGCCATGGAATGTATCCAATCAACATAACCAGTGGGACAGTGAGCCAATTTACAATATTAAAAGCAAAATTAACAGGTATGCCATGCGCCTCATATTGATAACTGACTGTGCTGAATTTTCGCAATGTTTCTGTTGTATTCCTATTTTTAGTACCACCCATTCCATATGAACGGAATGTCTGAATTCCGTCAATGTACTCAACTATCTGTCCTACGGCTTTTGCTGTAACTAAATTCTTCTCCATACCGTACTTTTTCACAATTCGAAACGACAGCCACATTTCAGGTATTAGTAGAAAAAGTGAAATCATAAGAATGACTGCAGCAGGGAAATATAGTACACTGACAAAAGCAAGCACTATAACGGACAAAACCCCGTTTTTCACAAGGGCTGCAAGCTTGTGCGTAAGAATCTGCTCATAACTATTCACATCTGCAGTCATGATATTTATATATTGTCCTTCTCGTTTTTGGGTAAAACAGGATAATGGAACCTTCCTTAGCTTATCTCCAAGTCCCAGACGGATATTTTTAGATATCTCAGCACCTCCTACTTGACTCTGTGTATAGCCAATGCTATAAATGACAAGACGTATCACAAAAATTATTCCTACGAGGCAGGATATACTAAAGATGTTCTTAATATCAGTAACTCTCTCATACAGCATCTTAAGCACCATGTAAATGACAATGTAGTTGATTCCTGAAAGAAGTCCTTCCAAAACGGTCAATATCAGACCGCAGTAAAACCTAGAATTCTTATGGAAAAGATTTTTGTCTGTCATCTTCCTCCTTTCCCATAGGTGATATTTCTTGATAATTCATAGCTTTTCCAGCTTTTTTGATAATATATATTCCGCGAAATCAATTCGTCATGTGTTCCAATATCTGTAATCGTATTATTCTCTACTACCAACACCCTATCGCACATTCTGACCACACTTAGGCGATGTGCAATAATGATGACGGTTTTTCCTTTGCAGAGGTTCTTGATTGCCTTGTCAATCTCCATCTGATTTTCCGGATCAGCGGCACTCGTTGCTTCGTCCAAAATAAGAATCGGTGCATTTTTTAAGATTGCCCTTGCAATGGCAATCCGCTGCTTTTCTCCCCCTGAAAATCGGGATCCATAACTTCCGACCTTTGTATCATATCCATCAGGAAGTGACATAATAAAATCATCAATCTGTGCTTTGCTTGCAGCCTCCCTCACCTGCGTAAGAGAAGCATTCATCCCCATACAGATATTATCAAAGACTGAGTCCTGTGTAAGAAAGGTCTTCTGAAATACAATAGATATATTCTGAAGGAGAGTTTCATATCTAATGTTTTTGACATTTTTCCCTCCAATCATAACCTCTCCGCAGTCCACGTCGTAGAAGCGTGCAATAAGTGCTGCAATGGTGCTTTTACCCGCTCCCGATGCTCCCACAACGGCAATCTTCTCGCCATCCCTTATGTATAGGCCGCAATTTTCAAGCACATTTGTTTTCCCGTCATAGGAAAAGCGCACATCCTTAAGTTCGATATCGTATTTTTCCGGGAAAGTGTCTCCACCTTCAAATATCGGAATTTCCAATATTTCTTTTGCTTTTGTAATACCGCTAAACGCCTGTGCGAAGTTTCCTGCAAGTTGCTGAAGCGGAAGTAATTCTGTCAAATATAACGAACCGATATAGGCAAACAGGAGAAATGCACTGGCTGAGATAGATCCCCGCAGAAAAAGCCTCCCTCCAATGGGAACAATTAACAAAAGCCCAGACTCCAACAACAGGATGAACACAGCATACAAAGGAGCAGTCTTTTCCGAAATCTTGTTCCATGCCCTGTTACCGTCAAAAATAGCTTCTGTAAATTTTTTAAATGATTTGCTGCCCATCCGGTATGCCTTAATCAGACGCATTCCGCGGACATATTCGACCATGACAGAATTGAAGCCTTCAAGCGATACGTTAGCCTCAGGCAGCATATCAGACATTTTCTTAAACACTGACATCATCACTGGAATATCCAAAACAAGAGGAATCAGGGAAATAAGTGCCAGTGTTACATTCACCGTCATAAGATAGGCAAAAATTACGACAGGACCGGTAAGATAGCTGACAAGCTCAGGAATGTTATGTGCGAGACATAACTCTAACTTCTCAATGTTCTCATTCAAGATAGTTTTGATTTCACCTGTACTCCGCTCATTGATGTATCCAAGCGGAATCTTCGCCAGATGATCTATAATCATACATCTAACCTTGAACAGGGTGTTATAGGCCCCTTTATGCGAGAGTACTCCTGACAGGCCAAGCAGTATCATGCGAAGAATTGTTGTGGTTGTTACCAAAACTATACAATCTGTCAATACTTTCCGTGTGAGCGTTCCAAGAAGGACGGCATCCATCAGGCGATAAATGCCGATATATACTCCGATTACAAACAGTCCACTTAAGAATGCACACAAGACAGAGGCTAATAAATACCATTTATCATTGCCCGCCCATTTAAACAGTAATTTCACCGGTTTTTCCTGATCCTTATTCAAAAAAATCACCTCCAATATTTTCACCCGCAGCACGAAAGAATAACTGCCTAATCTCCTCCTTATTATCTGCACGGCATTTTAAATCGTTACTTATTTTTCCATCAGAAAATACAAGCATACGACTGCATGTCCTGCAAAAAAATTCATAATCATGTGTAACAACAAATATAATTTTCCTCTGTTCGGAGAGGTCACGCACAATTTTAGCAACTCTTGCCATACTTTCATAATCCAGTCCACTTGTAGGCTCGTCAAAGATGATTAGTTCTTTTTTACAGACTTGACTCACAGCGACAGCCAATCGTTGCTTTTGTCCACCTGAAAGAGTGCCGGGATGCCGTTTAGCAAAATGTGTCAGTCCTAGCACATCCATCACATCTGTGACTACATCTAAATCCGGGTTCTTTATTCCAAAGGAACATTCTGCTTCTACACTCTCTGCAAAAAGCTCATAATTTACGTCTTGCATGACCATATAGGCGATCTTCTGCCGTTTTTTCTTCGATATGACTTTGCCATCCCAGAAATAATCCCCTTTTATCTCTCTATGCAATCCGCAAAGAGACCGTGAAAATGTTGTTTTCCCTGTGCCATTTTCCCCAATAAGTGCTATCACCTCTCCCCTTGAAATTTTTACACTAATATTTTCTACCACGGATTTTTTCCTGTAGAACAGAGAGACATCTTCTAGCTCTAGTTTTACATCCTGTTCTTCCTCTATGACTATCTCAGGAACCTCTCTTAGTAAGTCAATCGTTCGAAGGCCCATACACCTGCGCTCTTCATCTGTCAAAGCCCCGAACTTTTTGGCAGAGTAAACCTTTTTTATCTGACCCTCATCAAGTACTATGACTCGGTCAGCGATACCTATCAGGTAATATAGCCTATGCTCGACAATTAAAACCGTCTTTCCCTGAGCCTTAAGCCTTTTAATATGCTCCCTTAAAGCAACCACCGATTCCATGTCCAGATTGGATGACGGTTCATCCAAGAGATAGACAGAAGGATTCATGGCATATACGGAGGCAAAAGCAATCTTCTGCTTTTCTCCTCCTGAAAGAGAGAAAATATTTCTTCCCCGTAGATTTTCAATCTCCAAATCCTTTGTGGCAGCCTCAACTTTTTCTTCAATCTGTTTCCTTGGTAACGCTAGATTTTCCACTCCAAAAGCGATTTCACTGTCTGTGTCTACATTAAAGAACTGTGTCCTTGGATTCTGAAATACCGAGCCTACCAGGGACGCAGTTTCATACATCGGCATTTTCGATATGTCCCTCCCGTCAAGCAAAACTTCTCCTGTCAGCTTACCGGAATAAAAATGTGGGATAAGCCCATTTACAAGGCGCGTCAACGTGGATTTTCCGCATCCGCTTTTCCCACAGAGAAGGACGCATTCCCCATCATTTACTGTCAAATTGATGTCATGCAAATTATCTATTTCCTGTGTATCTTCCTGCTCCATGTTTAAGTCATACGAGAAAGATACATGCTTAAACTCAATCATACGCTACACTATCCTTTCCCAAGCAAAACCCAAAACAAGTACGCAGACCGCAAGAACCATAACTGCCCAGTCCCTTCCCCGCAAATATATCCGAAGAAGGCAGGTACGTGGTCTTGGGTTCTCTATCCCGCGTGTGAGTGCTGCAGCAGATAATTCATCTGCTGAATTTGAAGCCGTCATCAGCAATGGAACATACAGACATTCAACTGTCATTGCAGGTTTTTTAAGGAATCCAAGAACTGAAGGAGTTACATCCCTAAGCCTCATGGCGTCTTTGATATAACCCCAGTCTTCACGAACCGTGGGAATATATCTAATCATAACTGCCAAAGGAATAACCACCTTATTAGGAATATGCGCCTTATTCATTGCGGTTAAAAACTCACTCACCTTTGTTGTGGAAAGAATAATGCCTGCTAAGAAAACACATGGGTAGACTGCATAAAACAAGCCTAGCCATGATGTAAACACAGTGTAAAGCACCCCTTTTTCAAGTGACATAATAAACAGCGTCAACATATAAAAGGCACCATAAAATGCCGCGCATAAAAGTGACCTGAGAACTTTCCCACTTGCACATCCAAATACTGCAATTGCAAAAACAAGCACACTCTCGTACAGAAGCGACGGAGCAATTGTTGCTGAAATTACGCATAGAATCAGCAAAATGATTTTTGTGCGTGGGTCAAACTGCATCCTGGTACTGTTTCTAGTGTATTCTCTTAAAATCATGCAGTTATTCCAGCTTTTTCAAATTGTTTCTTCAATAGTTTACTTCCGACAAAACCGCTGAAAAGAGCCACTAAAACTGTACCTGCAAACATAGTTATCAAAATAAAATTGTTAACTGAAGCTGCCATTGTATCCAGATACTCATGAGGTGTACCTTTCTCCAGCATCCTACTCACCCAAGCCTTAGGATTGATGAAATATGCAATATATGACCCGGTTCCTCCGAGGCAGAAAACAATGTAGGAAAGAATGTTGATTTTTATGTTCCTATAGCGTCCTGTCCCTGCCACAAATTCCGCCAGTACGCTTCCGGCCAGATATCCGATAGTCATGCCTATATGCATACCGGTCACATAACAAAATATTGCCATCAAAAGTCCTACGGTAAAGATTGGTCCGGGTTTTGGTACTTTCGCAATCAGCAAAAGATACACAGGTCCTGCAAGAAGAGCACCACCTACCGGATAATAAAAGGTTAAGGCCGGGAACATTGCAAATGGCCCTCCGCTCAAAGAGATGCATATAAAAATAATTGCAGAAAAAATACCTACCGTAATAAGTTCCTTAATCGTAAATTTCTGTTTCTTAATGTTTGTTTCATTTGTCATAACTAATGACCCCCTTTATGGTTAGTGTATTGATATTTTATAGATACTGTGGTAATATTCAGTTAAATATTACTAATAGTGTAAATAGTATAGAATAACAAGGAAAGCAATACAATATGACCAAGAGTTATTTGCCTGATATGTATGAAATAATGTCCGATATGTATGATTTTGATGTGATTATATGGAAATAAACGAATTTTATGAAGAATGGCTTACCCACAGCGGATTTGTTAAAGTAGAATCATCTCCTGACTTTAGCCCTGCAGGAAAATTGTATCTCGCTCCGAAGGAAGTTGCCTGTGGATATTACTGGGTCTATGGAGAAAAAGATTTGTTTGATATTAAAATCCATGATTTCTATTTTTTTGAAGATAGCTTTGTATCTCTTAATACTCCAGAATGTCTAAGCATTACCTACTATGATTCTGTGTCCGGAGAGGAGTTAACTCCTTACCGCCGCTTAACTGCAGGATGTGTAAAAACCTTTTACGGAGGGCATGATGAATATAAATCCATTATGCATAAAAATATCCCGATTCGTTCTGTGGGAATAGAGGTATTTCCTGCATATTATGAAAAATATCTGAAAGAAAGCTATCCCGATGACTACCTGTCTCCGCACGAGGCTTTTATCCGCGTTGGACAGACACTTGACTTCCCGGAAATGTCACATCTTTTGCGTCAGGTTTGGGATTATAAGGGAGACGGCATACCGGCCAAGTTGTTCTATGAGGCCAAGGTCGCTGAAGCTGTCTCTCTTGTTTATGAACGCGGAAAGAAAAGTAAAAATGATCCTTGTGTACGAATTTCTAGGCAGGACATTGATGCATTGAACAATGTTGCCTCATATATCAATGACCATTTCAACTCGGACCTTCCACTTGATATGCTCGCACGAATAGCCTGTATGGGTACAACAAAGTTGAAGAACTCTTTTAAGCACATATATAGCTGCACAATTTCTGAATACATCAGACAGCGACGTATGAGCCATGCGGAAATGCTCTTAACGTCTACAGACCTTGCAATCGAACAGGTTGCCTTGGCTGTGGGATATTCCAATGCAGGAAGATTTGCGGCAAATTTTAAAAACAATACAGGGCTGTTTCCATCTGAATACCGCAAAATGGCGCTAAGGAAATATGACTGCTAACAGAAGCAAAGTCAAAGCCTGTTATACTTTCCTTTATGAAATTTTCCATCAGGCCTCTTTTACAATAGAACTTGATAAGATATTCAGGGGATGACTCCATGTTTGTAACAATGAATGTATACATGTAAGTCATTTGGTTTTCAGGTTTTTCAACTTTACAGACAACACGTCTTTCATAAGGCCAAGGACCTGCCTGATACATGAATTCACCATAAACTACAGCATAATCTACTTTGTTGTTTTTTGTGATTTCATCAAGTTCATCTACAAGATATGATGCCTTATCACGAAGTATAGCATTTTCTTTCAAACGAATTACATAGCCGGTACCATTTTCCTCACACTGTTTATATGAACCGGGCGTTGCAAAGCCACTATCTCCTCTAAGGAAAAGTTTGATTTCTGGAAAATCTTCAAGATATTCATCAAGTATAGGCTGAAGAAAGTCCACAACTCCTGTGCTTGAATACTGAGTCCCATCGCGAAGTTGAATTTTAATTAAATCTCCTGTGATTCCATCATAGCAAACAAGTGGATGATAACCGTTACTTTGATAGTGGAAGTTAAATGCTCTGCCTTCCTGTTTGCCATAGGCATTAAGAAGTGTTGAGTCCAAATCTAAAATGATAGCTTCAGGCATCTGAATGCTATAAACTTTCTTTCGAAGGATTTGATTTATTGAAAGGAACTGATTCAAAGAATCCTCATCCATTCGATTATGAAATCTTGAAATGGTCGGTTGTGATTAAAGTGTCTTTATTTAGCACTGCTTTAAACACAGGATCATTTGTAAGTTCATCTGAAGAATCATCTTCAAAATAGCCTGCAATGATCATATATATCATCTGAAGAAGGTTTTCTTTATCAGTGTGATAACGGAATAATGCAAAGTCATTGGTCTTAAATGATTGACTGAAAAGTTTATCAATGCTAAGTTTACTTACGAATTCTTTTATAAGAAGCAAGCCTGAATCGGAGGATAAATCGCCTCCATCGAAATTAATTTTAATTTTTCTATTGCTTTCAAGTGATAAGGTGTTTACAATACTCATAAAGGGCTCCTTTGTGTGTTTTTTGAGTTTTAGCACCTTAATTTTACCACAAATGGACGCTCTTTTTTTATTCACTTACTAGGTGAAAGCAATGTTTTGTTAAAATATAGTAATTATGTGGCTTTAAGCCACTTTCATGGTGTTGCCATGAATAATCTAGTCTTATATATCAAAATGAATAAAAAAATCAGCCCGGATCTTTGCCGGACTGACTTTCAATAAATAATCTTATATCAAACTACATCATTCAATACTTACCATGCTATGATTTGTCTTATAAAACGCCGCTCTTGATAACTTACTCTTTTCTAAATACCCGTTTTTTTCAAGATTAGCCAAAACTTTCTTTCTAAAATATGTTGAATCACTGATTCCCAAGTATTCCACTATCTCAGAGACCTTATGTGCTCTATGATAACAAAATGACAGTACCTTTTTATCAAGCTCCGTTCCTTGTGGAACAGGCTGAAATCTAATATTTGGTACATCATTATTTTCAATACCTCTATCATATGTTAGATCCGGCAATACCAATGTAAAGTGATCGGACTTTGAATAAATATATGGCTTATGTGCTTCATCTGCTGACTTATACTCCTCTACTATCTTATCAAAGCCTGTACCTGCCGCCTCCATTACATTACATAAAACTAAAACTCCTGATATTACTTCATTTCTTCTCTTTGAAATAATTTTAGATAAATCATACGTTTTTCCAAATTTATCACCTCTGTAAAAACCTCCGGGTGATGATATTTCCAATCTGTCCTTAAACATATCGACTTGAATTTGTGTTCCGTCCAGATAATAATCTCTATGAGCAATTGCATTTATTACACCTTCAAATAGGGCTCTTGCCGGATATGAATCAATATCTACTCTACCTTCATCAAGCTTTATAATACTATGATTCATTCTTTGATTTACAAAGTCAATAATATAACTTATACTCGCTATTACATTCCCTTTAAAGCGATTAATAGTAACGACTCTGTCGCTTCCCCTATTTGATCCGGAAAATACGGAGCACTGTACATCGGTTTTGTTACCCTTATAATCATCTTGAAATAAAACTGCACCGTTAGACAAATAATCTTCTTCATTAAAAAATCCTAATGACTGTAATGCCTTATCTTTCAAAGTCTTCCCATTATTATATTTCTTATAGAACTCTCTAAGCATTGAAAATTTTTCCGGATTATATTTAATGTCAGATATTAAAATATCGTATTGTGTATTTTTACTTCTTACACTCATATCTATGATTTCTTCATAAGTTGCTCCATTCGTAAATCCGTCACGCCTCATAAAAATAGCCGGAATATTTTTATATTTTAGAATTACGGGTTTTATAGTAGATTCTTCTATACTCACCTTTATTATAAATCGTTCATTTCCACGCACCTCATAACTTAAAAACGAAATTTTCATTTGTGGTCTTGGTGTCAAATGCTCATTTACCTGATTATTAAAGTAATTTCTTTCATTATCAGCTGCTTTCCTGTCAAAACCTATCAGTTTATTCGTCTTATCCTCAACTCCGATATAGAAATCTCCACCTGATGCATTTGCAAATCCGGCAATACTTTTAAGCCAACCAACGACATCTTCTCTGTTTAAAACTGCTTTACACTCAAGCTTATCACTTTCCGGCTTTACATCACCTGTTATCTCCTCCAAAAACATATTCTACACTCCTTGTCTGAACTACTTCAATGTTACTTCAATATCACTTCAAAGTCAACTTCAATATCACTTCAAACAAACTTCAATTTACTTTGAAGTAATTTGAACTCTTACCGACTTTTCCGCCGGTTTTGCGTGTACAAGTATGATTCTTTTAGACTCATCAGATAAAGAAAACCACGATTTAATTTTTATTTACATTCATTGTCTTTGGTAGTAACATATATTCACCAAAAAAGGAATAAAATATCACGTGTAGATTGTTGATATAACGGAAAGGAACTTATTACTTTATGGATACAAGAGATCTTCGGTGTTTTCGACTTGTGTATGAAGAAGGCAGTATTAACAAAGCTGCCGGTGAGCTTTTTATTACTCCACAGGGGCTAAGCCGTATAATTAGAAAACTGGAGTATGAATTTCAAGCCGTACTTTTTGAACGCACATCAACCGGAACAATCCCAACTGAATATGGAGATTATTTATATACACATAGCCGTGAACTTCTTTATCACATGGAAAATATAAAGCAAAAAATGAAACAATTAAATACCAAACAAAGTATTCTTCATATAGGTTTCGCATGTGGAACTCTTAATGTGCTTAATTTGGAACAATTATTGAATGATACTGGCTCACACTCCTCTTTTCAGTTTCAATGGGAAGAAATGGAAAATCAGGAAGTGACCCAAAATCTTTTAAATAACTCTCTTGATGTAGGATTTATTATAGGAACAAACTCAAGCCAGAGTTAAAGGCAATAACAGTATATACAGGAAACATGAATGCTTTAGTCTATGAAGGCCATCAATTTTACAATTATACATCTCTTAGTATAAAAGAATTGAAAGATCAACCTTTAATTTCACTTAACGAAAAATATGCCAGCTATCATAACCTCATACAACGTTGCAGTGATTTTGGCTTTGTTCCAAATATAACAATAAGTACTATGGAGAATACTTTGATATACAAATTTTGCAATAAAAGACTTGGAATCGGAATTGACGCAGACATTCATAAAGATAATACCATTCCTGACAATATTCATAAGATAAAGATTAAAGATGCAATACCATGGAAAATATCATTGTTATACCGTCATAACCACTGTAACGAAAATATTATTTCCAAATTAAAAGAATATATAATAAATTACACATAAATGTAATACTACTGATATCATACCGTATAAACAATTTGTTACAGGTGTATTGTCAATACGTTGATGGATGAACACGCACCGTTATGCTATAAATAGGATATAAGAATTTAGATTTAGCCAATGACATAATATGTTGTACAGGTGAAATTCATTATACTTATGATGGAGGTTGAAGATGAAAAAATATTTCAAGGATTTAGAAGACTTTATAGGAACACATTTTATTTACACATATGATAACGGCTGGGAATACGAATGGTATGCTAAAAATGACCATACAGTCGACTACCGTATACATGGCGGAATGGTTGCGGGACGATGGGTTTGGGTTAAAGACCAGAAGGCTGAAATTGTAAAACTTACTGACGGAGTATTTAAGATTACATGGACGGAGCCTACAGGAACGGATGTAGCACTTGATTTTATGCCTAATGAAAATAAACTACATGGTTGTATCTTTTTCCCAAAATGGGTTCATGAACATCCTGAGATTACAGTATGCTACCAGAATGAACATATTGAAAAAATGATTGAAGCCAGAGAAAAATATGATACATACCCTAAATATATTGTACCTGAATTTGCTACAATTACCTATATAGGAGATGCAGGAGCTGATAATGAAGATGTTATATGTGAAGCACCTTATCCCGGTATGACAGATGATATACGTAATGGAAAATATTTTGACAGTGATTATAAAAGAATAAAAAAGGCATAAAATTTTCCACCTTAGTATTATGCTCAAAAATAGAAAGTATTATATATAAATAAAATATCCTGACAAAGTTACAAAGCTAAAGCGCCTCGTAATTGTCAGGATATTGTTATTTTTTTCTATAGCAATTTAAATTTAGCAAAAGTCCCTTTTAAAATTTTTAATATTATATCTTTTATTAAGTACTTACAGTCATATTTTCTTCTTGATTTCCACCTCTTTAGAAAGACTTACTATATTACTACCGATAAAGAGTGCCGCTTCCAAGACAACGACAAGAGTACATATTACTGTAAGCAACTTTGCACTATCTCTAAAATAATATGACAAGCCGAATCCTATCAAATACACTGTTACAATTGGAATTATAAATATTTTATCCAATCTGTGTCCCTTTTTATTGTAGCGTAGACTGTTCAACACTCCGAAATAAAATAGAAGATATCCTAAGAACATAATTACTATAATCGCCGTACCCAGCTTATCATTTGCATAGTCAAAATCTATTGTGCATAAGTTCAGTCCGAACCACACAAAGTAATGATTATATATAATTCCTGCACCGCTTTGTGCCGGCAGGTTCTCATCAATTACATGGTCAAATTCAATTGCGTAAAATAAGAACATACCTACTATTTGAATAAGCAACAACACCGAATAAATACTGAAGTTTTCAACTTCGAAATATTCTCCTGTGGCTACAATCATCTCTCCAAGTGTAATTATCGTTAAAAGTGTCAATCGTTCAATAAGATGAGGCATATTAACAGGAACTTTTCTCATATCTTTTTCAAACATTTTTGTACTCATGATGCTTAGAGATACGCCTACTCCTGCTAAAATTATACTTACATTTCCGGTAAATAGCAGACTTAACAATATTGCGACAATTCTTACTGTAAGAATTCTAATAAAATCTGTAATCAATTTTTTATTATCAGCATTCTCCTTGTGCATAACATAGGCGTATACATATTGTAAAAGCTGTACAAGCGCCAGTCACAATAATGCTAACGAAAACCTTAACCATGTCTTATCAAGTTCAACCAACACATTTGCAGCTATAAACAGTAGTGCCGGCATCTGTAATACACACATGATGAACATATGGTATAAATCATGTTTTCCATAGCGGTTCATATGTACCATCTGAATATTCCATACACTTAAAAAACAAATAAAAACAACTACATAAAGAAGTATCTCATGACCACTGATAATTCCTTCATTCAGGCCATGAAAAATATGCGTAATTCTTGAAACTCCATAAACAAAAACCAGATCATAAAACAGCTCTGAAATATTGACTTTTTTTGCTTCTTCTTTAATTCTTTCCGGCATTATATATCTCCTTTTATAACTTTTGTTTATACAATATTTCTATTTACATAACCATCTCTATAAGTTTAATTATCTCATCCATAATAGATTCGAATTCTATATCTTTGGCATATGGATTCTTATTTTTATATCTTATCCATCTATCTTTAATGTATTTGTTATTGTAAATTCTGTTTGCAATATTTAATGAGTCTTCTCTTGTCAATATGGTATTTCTATACTTAAAAGTAAGTGATACCGCAACTTTCAATGAATCAAAATTTATTTTATCCGTTTTAGTTTTTAATATTGTGTATATATCATAAAAATCTTTACTTCTACTATTGTTCTCAGCTCTTGTCAAAACTGTTTGAAGCTTTTCTGATATAACCGATTCCAGAGGATAAAGCATCAAATTTATTTCCTCCCCAATGATAGTCGAATAATTATCTAATTTAGGAAATGGATATATCGGATCTCCTGTTGCAATATCTATTGCAAATTTAATTCTCATATTAGATAAATGTCCAACGATATGAGATCTTAACCCACAATACTCATCTTCCAACCTTATTTCATCACAATCTCCTATAGTCTCAAACCATACCCCTGTTCTAAACTCATCATATAAAACACTGTCAAGAATTTTTTTAATCTCTACAGAATCAAGCCTTACCCCTTTAACTAAAAAATTAATATCTTGAGTTGATCTATTTTGTACACCAAGTGTATATGTTAAAAGCATTCCTCCCTTTAGCATAAAATTTTCTCGATATTTACTCTTTGACAATATTTTTAGAAATTCATCGAAAAAAAACTTACTTAACACCAGATTATAATTCAGACCAAGCGACTTTGCTTTATTTCTCAGCTTACTTGTAATACTGTCTTTATTCATAGGCAAGTACCTCCAAAATACTCTCAATACGTTCTGATATCCCAAATATATTTGCGTAATCTCTAAGTTTCCATATATCTCTCGAACTTTTTTTAAGATAAAATTTCCAAGCTTTTGAAAATATCTCCGGATCCTGTCTTTTCCTATCTCTAACTATATCACAAATGGTCCTTTCCATATCATAAACATAAACAGGATTTCCCATATCAGTTTTTTTTTCTACAATGCCGATTTTATACCAGTCCTTTTTTACTTGATGTACATTAACCATCCCCTTAAATCTCCATGGATTATACCCCTGATATACTGTAACTTCATTTATGTATGGAAGTCTTTCAGTTAATCCATGTATATATATAGCAGTTTGATATGAGTATATACACACTTTATTTTGAAGTTGAAAAAAATACATTTCATCATAGTTATCAAAACTGTTATCAAAATAAATTCCTCTCCCAATTCTCTCAAGCTCACCCTTTCTCACCATATCCGTAAGATACCATGAGTCAATACCGTGTTTATCAACTTCCTTTGCTGTAATTATACCATTGTTTTTTTCTATAATTTTTTTAATATTATCTCTATTCATAACCCGCTTTCTTTTGTGCTTTATTATATAATAAACACAGCACAAAAGGAAGTAGAAAGATTTCAAAGTGCCATTTTGGCACTTTGAATGGCACTTTGGACATTAAAATTAATATGCATATATATCGATTTTTTTAATCAAGCTTCGTATCCATTAAAAGATTTTCAAAAAGGTGAGTTGAAAATCAACCCACCCAACACCTTACATAGAGCTGAAATATAGACACCTCACTACTGGTTTTAAGTCCAGTGATAAGACATTTTTCGATTATTTATTCTTTAGAAACTTTGCAATTTCATCGACGAATTCTAGGTGCTATGCATCAGAATTCAACACACCTTTATACCACATTGAAAACTTGGCGCCTACATCAGTTGTACACCAATTGTTACCATAATAAATAAGCAAACCCATTTTCTCCATAATTTTGTTTAGAGCGTTTACACTTTTTATATCTAATCCCATATCCTGCAATTTTTTACTACTTCGATTTTGTATAAATCTCCATTGTAATTATATGGCATAGTTTTGCCTCTTTACCTTATCCTTGAATTATCAATTTTAGTTGTTATCTCTCTGTGCAGATGTGGTTAATTCCATCATCTTTCGCGCATATGTATCACCATCAATTTCTTCATTGGCATACTGTTGCATAAGCTCATCAATCTGTTCTTTAAGTTCTTCTCTTGTCATTTTGTTTGCCTCAAAAATTAATTATTAACATTTCTAAAATCTTCTTCTGACTCGTAAATATCATCAGAGGAAATACTATTTTTATAACCGCACTCGGTACACTTCCATACATAATGATGGTCGTCAAATCCTGGTTGGTCATTTAAATAAGCATTGCAACGGTCACAATACCAATCAATCCCCGGAAATCTTTCACTCATTTTCAATACCTCCTTATTCATCTGGATGCGTAGCATCATACTCTTTAATACCCTTTATGATTTCTTCTTTTGCCTTTTCTATCTCAGCAGCATTATTTTTCTTTTTATATTTGGAGTAATCAACTACTTTGATAGTTGCGGCAGTTACTAAAGAGGCTCCGATTACTGCAACACCTATCCAAGGTGCCATCTCCATTTTGCCTGCATCTTTACTTGCCTTTTCAAGTAGCTCAACATACTTTTCAGGGCCTCCAGCGGTCTTGGCCGCCTTTGACAATTCTGCGTAATCCCAATTCTGTGCCATACTATTCCTCCTCTTGACCTCGAACCTTTTCATCAAATTCTTTTATGAGCTTTTTTGCTTCATCGATACGTTGCTGTTCTTATTCAATCTCCTCCTGAAGATGCTTTATACTTTTTTTCTTTCGAACAATGTTTTCTTTAGAAGATTGTATATTAGCTAACAGCAGTTTACATATTTCTGATGTATTTACATGAGCATTTTTGATTTCATCATTCTTAATAAATTGTTGAGCAAGAAATTTTTCAACAATGGCAACGGTTTCTGTAGTAAGTCCAACTGGAGAAACTAACAGCCCACCTGAAATTCCGGCGTACTTAGGAGAGGTCTTTAGAAAAGCATTCAGCATAGGTTTTGTTACTATATTTCCACATTTTCTTGATTCCTGAATCGCTTCAAGCTTACCTGGACGAATCCACCTTCTGACGGTTTATGGATTTGTATTTAGCATATCAGCTATTTCTCTTACGCTATAAGTATCCATAGCAATCCATAGCAATTCCTCCTTGTGGTATTATTATATCACGACAAATGTATTAATATAATATAAATATAGTAATAAACTGCAAGCATTATATTAACAATGGTTACTGTACACAGGTAAGCTTGTCTTCTACATCTTAATCCGTTAAACTTATGGAGTCTAACACACTGGTCAAGCTCCATATTATATATTAAAGATTTCCTTGACATCGGTGTAAAGGTTTAGATTATTTTTTCGTACTCCAAGCAGCACTCCCTTGCTCTTACATAATTCTTCGATGCTTTCAAAGCTTCGAAATGTCATTGTAAAAGTCTGCTTCCTCTTATAATCTCTTAAACAGCGTTCTGCTGTATTGTTTATAGTTAGCACCCTCATATCATGCAGGAAGAGCAGATGTTGCGTTTTATATTCCTGCATCCAGCGATACAGGTTGTATCCATCACGATAATAAGGGCTTGGCTCATGAAGTGTTTTTCAAAGAACATGCAGGTTATCTGTAGTTTAAGAGTAAGCGTGGTAATCATAAGTCATATACAACCAATTTTACAAATGGGAATATAACTGTAGATTTTGATAGAGGAAGGATAAAGCTGCCAAAATTAAAAAGGGTAAAAATATAATTACATAGAAAATTCTTAGGTCAGATAAAGGCGGCAACTATATCTAAGGTACCAAGTGGCAAGTACTATGTGTCTATTCTTGTAGAAACCGAACATAGTCCACTTGTAAAGTCAAACGGACGGATAGGAGTGGATTTAGGAATAAAAGATTTATGTATCACATCAGACGGGAAGAAATATGAAAATTCGAAGACAATTAAAAAATATGGTAAAAAATCATAATTCAGCAAAATCTATCAGCGATACATCATGTTATGAGCTGACAAGACAACTTGAATATAAGTCAAAATGGAACGGCAGAAATTATATTAAGATTGATAGATTTTATGCAAGCAGTCAGCTATGTTTTAGTTGTGGATATAAAAATACAAATGTAAAAGATCTAAAAGTAAGAAATTGGATATGCCCTTTCTGCAATACAAAACATAATAGAGATATCAATGCGGCAAAAAACATATTGGCAGAAGGATTAAGAAAAGTAGTATAAGAAAAACAATAGGGCAGGGACTGCCCGAATTAACGCCTGTGGAGACAGTAGGTTGCGAGGTCAGCGAAGCAGGAAACCCATAGGCTTTAGGCTATGAGTAGTTCACAGCCGATACTGCAGACAAATAGGAATAGGTTTACGGTAAAAGTACTTTTCATCTGCCAAAGCAGTGTTTAAGGGATGGGATGAAAACCTTAATTTTATTAGGTTTCTTTGATGTAAGTATAGAATTTACGCCTTATTCACTCCTTTGGAAGATCGAAATAGTTGGAATAGTAAAGGTGTGGGAAATGATGCGACCCCCAAAAGTTAGACTTTTTAGCGTAGCAGTTCATATGGCTGCTACGCTATTTTTATACAGCCAAGAGTCTAAGCCTGTATTGCACTGGACTTAGCCATCCTAGTTTTTCTTTAATTCTTTGTTCATTGTAATACTTTATGTACCGTTCGATTTCTGACTTTAGCTCATCATAGCTATAGTAAATAACACCATAATAGATTTCTTGTTTAAGCAATCCAAAGAAATTCTCCATAACGGAGTTATCGTGACAGTTTCCCTTAAGAGACATACTTTGGAAGATTTGTTCTTCCTTAAGACGATGAGAGTATGCTTTCATTTGGTAAGCCCAGCCTTGATCCGAATGGAAAGTTCTTCTATATTTGCAATCGGATGTTATTACAATAGCTTGTTCCAATGCATCCATAACATTCTTTGCTGAAGGGTGCTTGTCAATTCCATAGCTTATAATTTCACCATTACACATATCCATAAATGGATCTAGATAAAGCTTATGTATTGTCATGTGACCTTTAGCATTAATCTCATAATACTTAAACTCTGTAGTATCTGTTGTAATCTTCTGATGTGGTATATATGTGTTAAATCGTCTCCTTATACGATTAGGGGCAACCGTTCCAATTTTTCCTTTGTACGAACTGTATTTGCGGCTTTTTCGAATGAAAGAAGTAACCTGTAAACCAAGCTTCTGCATTATGCGTTGTACTTTCTTTTTGTTTACACAATAGCCTTGATTTCTTAATTCTCCAACAACTCGACGATAGCCATAATTCTTGTGAGTCTCTCTGATTTCAATAATCTTCTCCTCGATTTCTTTGTCAGGGTTTTCCTTATCGATTCTTTTCTGCCAGTACATATATGTTGCTTTAGGCATACCTGTATAAGAGAGAAGGTCTTTTAGTTTGAATTCTCCTCGGAGGCTGTTGATGACGAGTGCCTTTCTCTCATTTTTGCCTCGTCCTCTAAACGCAGCCTCCTCAGTTCTTTTAAAAAGGCATTCTCAATTCTTAACTTAAGCAGTTCGTCTTCTAATTCTCTAATATGTTCTGCACTTGTATCAACTATTCTTTCTTCCGCTTCCTGAGCTTTAATATCTATCTTAGGTTTATCCAACGTTTTCTTTCGACCTTTCTTGCGAGATTTCAAAGCATCAGGACCGGCAGCACGAAAGCGATTAACCCAGTTAGTAATCATACTTGGATTGCTAATCCCTTCTTGAATCGCCAAGTCTTGATATGAAATTTCACTTGATAGATATAACTCTACAACAGAAATCTTCTTTTCGAAAGAGTATTTTGATTGTTTACGAGAACGCATTAATCCTTCATCACCGAACGCATTGTATGCATTAATCCATTTGCGTAACTGTGAATCGGAGCCAAGTCCATATTTTTTGGAAAGATATGACGTTCCACCTTTGCCATCCAAATATTCTAAAACAACTTTCTTCTTGAATTCAAAACTATGTTTTGCCATAAAAATACCGACCTCCTAATCATTAGATTTTGGTCTAACTTTTGGGGGTCTGTACAAAAATCTTGCATCTTTTTGTTGCATTAGAAAGCAGGAATTTTAGTCTTGTGTGAGTATTCTTTTTTGTACTATAATGATCATCCTACTTATGCAGTAATGAAGAAAGAATTGAAAGCTAGTGGGGTAGAACGGAAAAACAAGCAAGTGAATTGGGAGAAATTGCCGGTGTTGTTTTGGAACTTGGATATTTTATTGATTTTTGGGAAAAGGATTAGAGGATCATTGATTGTAGCACTGTCACAGACAAGAGAGCTACAAGAAGAGGAACGGGGGTGAAAATTCAATTAACGAGGTAGATGTTGGAGGAATATGTATGGTCAAAGAATTAGACACATTTCGGAAGAACTTTGCAGATTATGAAGAACAGTATGTTTTAATATTTATACACATGTAGGACTTGAGGATGTAGAAAAGGAACTTCAGAAGATGAAGATATTGGGAAGCGCCAGAAAAGAGATGGGAATTTCGGATATGGATGATAAGCTTTTGAAACAGAACATGTTCAAGGTGGTTTGATAGCAGAATATTTATGTAAACTGGTGGCACTCAGGCTTATGGCTGGGGTACCTTTTTCTAGTAAAAATTTCAGTATTCTGTTAAAATAAGATATAAAATGAGTAGGAGAGTGTTACCTATATGAAAAAAATAAATGAGAATTTTTGCGGCTATATAAAGGTGAAAGACGATACTTATACATATAATGTATCAGATAATATAGTCACTTTACTTCCAGCACAAAGTGACGAAAAAAAAAGATATGATTCTCTATCTCGTATAAAATCACACATTACAGATACACCGGAATATTTATTTGGTAAAGATGAAGATAGTATGATTGCGATATTGCGTAAAGGAAAATTTATTACAAATCTTATTGGTACTAATGTGGCGATTAGATTTGCAACGCCTATTATTATAAAGGCAGCTGGAAATACTCAAGGATTTTTTAGTATGTTGACGGAAGATTGGGGGAAATTTCATGCAATTACATTTTTTGGTGGAAATATAAATGCATTACATACTCCTGATATAGCAATAGAGCAACCAGATATCTCTGAATTATTAAAATATGATGGGAAAAGAACTATAAAAATGCGTCCTTTGAGTGACTACACTCGTAAAACAAAATTTCAGATTGAAAATGAAAAAGTAACATTAACTGTTTCAGTAGAACAAACATCAGAAACTAATAATGCAGAAAATAAAGTGGCATATAATCTTGGAAAAATGTGTACGTTTTTTCGATTCTCGTTTGAAAATGCTCAGAAATTTGAAAAGATAGAAAAATACTACATTATAGTAAAAAAAATAGTTGCGATTTTGACCTCTCAAAATAACGTTTGTTTTGAAGAGGTATATCTTAGTCAAAGAAATTCTGAACAAAAGTATTTTAAGACAGGAATATGCAAAATTTTTGAACATTATGAGAATTATTCTATAAGGCAAAGGCTTAAAGTAATTCCAATATTTAGTGTTTTTGATTATATTCCCAATTTAGTAAATGGAATTATAAATAATAAGGCTGATTCATTGCTTGAACTTCTTCCGGAAGATAATAAAATGGTTAATCGAATATCAATTAAAAATATTCAAGATTTATGTACGGCATTAGAAGTTTCTTACCATCTAGGTGGTAAGAGAAAAAGATATAAAGATACGCTTATTGAGGAACTAAAAAAGAATATTAAAAATACGATAGCAGAATTTGCCAAAGAACATAATGAGATTGATGTGAATAAGGAAACTACAATGAGTAGTGCTTTTCAATATCTGGATTATACATTGAAGCAGAAAATCCTTATACTATATAATGAAAATAATGATGTAGTGAATGAAATCGTGTCAAAATACTCATTACCGTCAGTAAATGAGAAAAGTATAGCATCTTTTGTAAAATTGCGTAATAATAAGACACATTCCGGCACAGTTGAATGGGGAGAGAGCGCAAATATATATACCCCTTTGTTTGCTATTGTTTATGCCAGTTTTTTTAAATATATTGAATTGCCGGATGAAGTAATTAAATATATATTATTAAGAATTTTTTAGGATTCTGTATTATTCTGATATCAAATTGATAAAGCAAACCTTCTTCAGATGACATATATGATCATTGCAGGCTATTTTGAAGATGATTCTTCAGATGAACTTACAAAT
>NZ_DBHIEQ010000013.1:0-28683 GCF_057250505.1 Lachnoanaerobaculum sp.
AAAAAGAACTACAAAGGAGCCGCCACCTAACGATTGATGAACCGTTAAAGCGACACCCCCATTTTATTGCAATACTTTACCTTATCTTAACCTATATATGCTAGAATATACAAAGGTGCAAAAAAATTATTTTAGGAGAGGAAAATGAAATACTTTGAGAATAAATACACAAGATTTCAAGAAATAAAAAAGAATATAATACAGGCTGTAGCCACATTGGTGACAAATGCCAATCTGAAGGGATTCTTTGATGGAAAGATATACAAGGGGAATACAAAGGTAGCCTGTGTACCCGGATTAAACTGCTATTCATGTCCGGGAGCGGTAGGTTCCTGTCCGATAGGCTCATTACAGGCGGTAATAGGAAGTAAAAAATTCAGCATATCATATTATGTATTTGGGATAATGATACTTATAGGGGCATTATTTGGCAGACTGGTGTGCGGACTTTTATGTCCGTTCGGTTTCGTACAGGATTTACTGTATAAGATACCTACACCTAAGTTTAAAATTCCTGCAAAAGCAGACAGAGTACTTAGATATATGAAATATCTTATATTATTTACATTTGTAATACTCTTACCGATGTTTTTGGTTGATGCTTTCGGTAACGGCGCACCTTATTTTTGCAAACTTATCTGTCCGGCAGGAACGCTTGGAGGAGCACTTCCATTACTTGCAAAAAATGAAGGACTTAGAAGCACAATAGGATTTTTGTTCTTTTGGAAACTGAGTATACTGATAGTTGTAGCGGCACTTTCCATATTTACATACAGACCTTTTTGCAGATATATATGTCCACTTGGAGCATTCTATTCATTCTTTAATAAAATAGGATTTTACAAGATGGAATTTGTATCCGATAAATGTGTAAACTGCGGACTTTGTGAAAGAGCCTGTAAGATGGATATAAATGTAAGAGCAAATCCTAACTCTTTGGAATGTATCAGATGCGGTGCATGTACTGCAGCCTGCAGACATGATGCCTTAGTGATGACATATGCAGGTCTTGGAAAGAAAAAAGAAGAAAAGCCTGCTAATGTAAAAGCTTGTAAGAGTAATTGCAGAGGATGTGCAAATGTGGAATAAACTGTCTATAAGAATAAAGGTAACATTGCTTACAGCCGCGGTGCTCTGTGTAATCTCGGCACTGTTATTCTTATTTAATATAGAAAGTGCATCCAATATTTTTATAATACCCGATAATGTGGATATACCGTTTAACAGTGATTCAAGCTTTACCTTTGATTTTGATATTGCGCAGCGTGTATTTAGAATAAACAGTCTTTATACATTGATAATATTTTCCGTTGCGGGAACCGCTTTGATGTGGTGGGTGGTAGGTAAGGTTTTGATGCCGCTCAATAAATTCAGCAGAGAAATAAAAAAGCTTGATATCACTAAAATAAATGATGATATACATATAGTCAAAAGCACTGATGAATTGGGTGATCTGCAAAACGCCTTTAACCATATGCTTGGAAATATAAGGGAATCCTATGAAAGACAAAAAAGATTTTCGCAAAATGCCGCCCATGAATTAAAGACTCCTGTAGCAGCAATAAGGGCAAATCTGGAGGTGTTAAATCTGGATGAGGAGCCACAGATAGAGGATTATAAAGACTTTGTGGAAGTTGTGGGCAGACAGATTGAGATGATGAACTCTATTGTAGTGGGACTTAGACTTTTAAGTAATGAAGAGAGCTTAAATATTGAAAAGGTTTATTTGTATAAAATAATAAATGAGATAATCGAGGATTTAGAATATAAAATCAACGAAAAAAATCAGAATATAGATTTTATTTGTGATAATAAAAACATGGCTATAGATGCTGACAGAGTTTTAATAAAGCAGGCTATCTTTAATATAGTGCATAATGCCATAAGGTATTCAAGAGAAGATGCATTTATAGAAATAAAGCTTGGAGATAATTCATTAAGTATAAAAAATCACGGAGAAAGTATTCCAAAAGAGAGCCTTGAAAAGATATTTGAAGCTTTTTACTGTGTGGATAAGTCCAGGGCTAAAAAATTCGGTGGAAGTGGTCTTGGTCTTGCCATAGTAAAGGAAATATTGGACAGACATAAATTCAGAATAAGTGCAAACAGCGTAGATGGTGATTTTGTAGAGTTTATAATAGATTTTAAAGGATGAAAATATGAAAGAGATTTTAAAAAAGTTGGAAAAGAATAAAGCACTCCCTTATATTATGCTGGGAGTAGGTGTGGTAATGATTATTGCAGGTGTAATGAGAGATGAACATCTGGTGGTATTAAAAAAAGCTGTTAATATATGCCTTGAATGTATAGGCATAGGATAGGGGGAAGAAATGAAAATACTAAAGATTGCATGGGCTACATTTATAGCTGTTTTACTGGGATTTATATTTTTTGTAATTACGGATCTTGTGATAATCAGTTTAGGATTTGCCTATAATAAGACCGGAAATGCGGTACTTGACTGGTTGACTCTGCCACAGGAGATGGACAGGATTTATCTGGTGATTTATCCTTTATCAATTCTTGTTTATTCAATTATATTCTTTAAATGGATAAATAAGGATAAGGAGGAAGCACAGGTACATTGGGATATAAAGACAGGAGTGGTGTGCAGCATAATGGCAGGTATAGCCTTTGGAGGCATATCTACATTATGGGTAATGTTTTTAAAAAACACGGCACTGTCAAATATAGGTTTTATAAAGAGCAGTCTGGAGTATTTGAATGCATCATCAGCAAATAAATCAACTGTATCATTTATTATAAGTCTGGTGGTTGCAGGAATTCTTGCACCTATCAATGAGGAGATTATCTATAGAGGAGTAACCTTTAATTTCCTTGAAAAAAGAGTGAATACAAAATATGCACTTATAGTTTCATCACTGATGTTTGGAATTATACATTTATCATTTGTACAGTCTGTATATGCAACTATTATGGGACTGATATCAGGTATTGTATATATGAAGACACGCAAACTCAGGTGGTCCATTTTAATACATATAACTATAAACACTTTGGCAACATATGAGCTTACCTCAAATTTGATCTGGGTGGCTTTTACAATAATTCTGTTTTTACCGCTTGGAGCTATGCTCTATAAGCTTTTAAAAACAAAAACAAATTATGCATATTAAAAAGATATAGTTTTATCAATCTTAACTTAGGCTTAACCAAAGCCATGTTAGTATATAGACATAAGATAAAGAAATTCATAAGGAGAATAGATATGAAAAAAAGATTATTAATTTTTGGTTTTGCTTTGATGATGATGGCAAGTGCTACAGCTTGTGGAAGTCAAAGCGGTACAGACAAAGACGGAGGAAATGCCAAGACTGAAAGTACGGCGACAAGTACGGATAATAAGTCTCAAAAGTTCCCGGAGTTTAAGGCAAAAACAGTAACAGGTGAGGATATAAGCAGTGATGTGTTTAAAGACAACAAGTTGACAGTGGTAAATGTATGGGGAAGCTGGTGCGGTCCATGTGTAGCTGAAATACCTGAATTACAAAAGCTTTATGAGAATATGAAGGATAAAGGTGTAAATGTCGTAGGACTTGCACAGGATGCCGGAACAGATATGGACGCGGTAAAGGATATTTTGGAGAAGAACAAGGTTACTTATAAGAATGTAGTACCTGAGGGGGCTGTTACTGATTTTGTAATGAGTATTCAAGCATTCCCAAGTACCTTTTTGGTAGACTCTGAAGGAAATATAGTTGATAAAATACAGGGAGGAAGAGACCTTGAGTCATTTACAAAGGCAGTTGAGGATGCTTTAAACAAGATGTAATGGGGAAATGCTTGTTGTAGCGAGATTTATGAGTATGAAGTGTGATATTCAAATAATAAAAATATTAATTTAAAGGAGATAGATATGAAAAAGAATTTGAAAAAGCTTATTATGGCAGCGGCAGCCGCATCATTGTTGATGGCATGTACAAGTAATGCAAAACCGGCTGAAACAAAAACAGCAGAGACAGAGAGTGTTATGCCGGAGAGTGTAGAAGCAGGGAAGGCAGGAATGACTATTGAAACAGATGCACAGATGCCTGATGATATGCCGAGTTTACCGGGCGCTGAAAACGGAAAGGTAAAGTCGGTTACAGACAAGGTTATCCGCATAGAGAGAATATCATATGTGAGTAATGAGGTAGAAAGCAGTGAAAGTACAAATACAAAGGAAGAAAATGAGGTTCCTGAAGAAGTTGACCTGGTACTTGATCCTGCAGGTTTGAATTTCGTAGATATGGCTACAGGTCTTGTAAGTGATGCACCTAAGGAGGGAGATGAGATCTATGCATGGGTAGCACCTGAATATATGGCAAGTATGCCTCCACAGGTAAACTCATATGTGGTACTTACCAATGCAAAAGAGGGATTCCATATGCCTATGTACACAGACGGTATTGAAAAGGCTGAGGAAGTAGACGGCAGTATTGAACTTTTGGATACTTTAAACAATGCTAAATGGACTGTAGATAAATCTGTAAAACCTGTGCTTGCATCAACAGGCGAGGAAGTGGATTTTTCCGAGATTAAAAAGGGAGACAGATGTCTTTTATGGTCTGAGAACTTTATGATTACAACTACAAGTACAGAAATGCCTAAGATAAAGACAAACAGAGTGGTTATTTTAAAGTAAAAGATATCTAAGAATGGTAAGTGAATATACAGATAAGCCTTGGAAATAAGGGCTTATCTGTGACAAAATAAGGACGATATAAGGGAGATGAAAATGAAAAAGAAACAATTTAAGTTTAAGGGTGTAGTTTTGGCATGCTGTTTGGCGCTGTCTATGCCGCTTGGTATAACAACTCCGTTTGAAATCAGTGCTATGGCAGATGTGGTTGCACATAATGTGGACATAACACCGCCGTCAGGAACAACAGATAAGGCTTCTTATATAAAGACAGCAATAGAAAATGCATTGGCGGCTCATGATATTGTAAGAGTCAGCGGTAATGCACAAATGGAACCGACCGCAAACAGTATAGAAATTACTATACCACAGGGAAAAAAGATTATATGGGAAGCAAGTATTACAGGATCAGCCGCAAATGTATTGCTAGAGATAAAGTCAACAGGGACCGGCGGAGAGTTTGAAATGGTTTCAGGAACATTGAGGTCTGAAGCACATTCAGCGCTTGCATCTACAGACATAAACGGTTATACAAATTTCACTATAAAGGGTGGAGATATTATAAGCGGAAAGCATGCAAGTGCTCCTACAGTGAAATTTAACGGAAAAGGTCAGTTTAATATGACCGCCGGAACAATAATAAACTATGCAGCAAATAATGCTCTGACTCTACAGCCTAATGCTGATACAAACCACAGTATAACAGGTGGAACTTTGTTAGCCTGCGGTGAAAAAAACGCTACCGATATAAAGGCTAATAATGATGTGATAGAGCTTGCGGCGCCACCTACAATAAACAGTATTGTAGATATAGATACACAAAGAACAAATATAATATGCTGGAACAAGACAGTTTATAATAATCGTACTCCGGTGATAAGATATGTTGCAGAACATGACAATAGGGATATACTGACTTATCCGGGATCTCAGACAAAGTTTATGTGGACAAAGGAGAATGGAGAAGCAGCTATAAAATATACCAACAGTAATGGAGAAAGCGGAAGCATTGTACTTGATGAAGCAGAAGTTGAGAATATAGATTTTCCAAATGTTTCCGATGCTGTTTATGATAAGAACGGGCATGGAGTCGATAATTTCGAAGCACCGGATCATAGCAATATAGGATTTAAATATAAGGATGCGCAGGGCAATATAAGCAGTGATAAACCTGTAAATGCAGGAGAGTATGAAGTTACAACAAAGCTGTCGCCTACTTATGGCGAGCTTGAAGTGAATCTTGGGAAATTTACTATAAATAAAAGACCTGTAACTGTCGAAGTGGCAGATAAGGAAATAAATGTAAATGAAGCATTGCCAAATGATTTTTCAGACTATAATGTAAGCAACCTTGCAAATGGGGATAACAGAGAAGATGCGATTATGCAGATGCCTTCATTTACCTGGGGGACGGATGGAACAACCGTTGGAGAGTTTAATATATCAACTTCTACAGCTATAAATTATACAAAGAATTATATGCCTGCAAGTATAGCATTAAGAGGTGTACTAAAGGTCAAAGCGGCACAATCAAATCCACAGCAACAACCACAGACGCCGGGAACACAGCAACAGCCACAACAGCAGCAGACACCGGGCATACAGCAGCAACCACAACAACCTCATACGCCGGGAACACAGCAGCAGCCACAACAGCAGCCTGAAAAGAAAAAGCCTTCAGATATAGTAACACCGGGCAAATCAGGTTCGGAAGATAATAAAGGGCGTGGTAAAGCTACACCTTCTGTACCTAAAAAGCCGGAAAATAACGGAGGCGGAAAAAGAAAGGGAAGAAATTCAGGCGGAGGTTCAGGAAGAGGTTCAAAGAAGGATAAAAATGCAAAAAACAACAACAAACCGCTTGCAGGCAAATGGATAAATGATGCAAAGGGATGGTGGTATAAGGAATCAAACGGATCATATCCTAAATCAACTTGGAAACAGATAGATTATAACGGTGTAAAAAACTGGTACTATTTTGATGAACAGGGATATATGGCGACAGGCTGGAAACTTATAAATGATAAATGGTATTATATGTATGAAAACACTGAAAAAGGTCATATAAAAGGTAGTATGGCATATAGTACAAAAGTAGGTGAATATAAAATCGGATTTGACGGCGCATGGATAAAATAATATAAACTATATAGCATGATATAGATAGGATCGCAAAAGCGGTCCTATTTGTCAAAGTGTGTGGTTGTTGATGAATCTCATAGTGTTGTATTTCAAGGATTATCCCGTGATTTATTAGAGACGATGTAACTGTTAAATAACTTTTTACAGCAAATGTTATTATTGAGAATAGTAGAAATCATTCTAATTGCAAGTTCAGTATCAATATGTTATAGTATCACGGTATAACATTTATGAGATGCAATTATATTTTAAATATTAAAATATAATTAAGAGTGTAAATGAGATATAATGTAAATAAAAAATCAATGAAAGGTGTGTTAGCAACTTATAATGTTAGTGAGAGTAAGAGTTGAAGATTACATAAGCAATGCCATGTGAGTAAATGTAGAAAGAGTAATGTCAGCAGGCAATAATGTTATAGGTGAAGTTGCTGCTGCAATGGTAGGATCGCAAGATTTTATATTTACTATAATAATAAGTACCAGTATTATAGATAAGGAGTAATTATGAGAAAGAAATTATTTGTTTTATGTATGTCAATCATGATGGCGGGAGCTATAAGCGCCTGCAATGCAGGAAATAAGACTGCTAATGAGTCTGTAATCACAGAGTCACAGTCTGCTTCAAAGCAGTCGGATACAAGTGAGTCAGCCGATTCAAAGAAGGATGATGAGAGTAAATCCGCCGATTCAAAGAAGAAAGATGTAAGCTTCCCTGAATTCAGTGCAAAGACCGTGGAGGGTGAGGAGATAAGTAATGATGTATTCAAGAACAGCAAGTTGACAGTAGTTAATGTATGGGGAAGCTGGTGCGGTCCATGTGTACAGGAGATTCCTGAGCTGCAAAAGTTGTCTGAGAATATGAAGGATAAGAACGTCAATGTAATAGGAATTGCACAGGATGCAGGAAGCAACTTCCAGGAGGTAAAAGAAGTGCTTGATAAGAGCAAGGTAACATATCAAAATATAATTCCGTCAGGAACTACAGAGGATTTTGTTATGAGTCTTCAGGCATTTCCTACCACTTTCTTTGTAGACTCGGAAGGAAAGATAGTTTATGCAATACAAGGTTCAAAAAATCTTGAAGGATTCACACAGATAGTAGACGATTTATTATCAAAAATGTAATATTAACAGAGGAATGGGCACTAAGTAGCTATAGTGTATCCCATTCCTCTGTTTGTTTTTATAACATCACTTCCAAGTTTCTTTCTGATAGCCGCTATATGAACTTTGATAACGTTTGATGCATCATTTGCATTCATATCAATGTTATGTTCAAGCAATTCACCGGTTGAAACCAATCTGTCTTTATTAAGACACAGATACTCAAAGATGGCGTATTCCTTAGGTGTAAGTGAAATGATCTCATCATCCTTTTGTACCTGCTTCTTATTAAGAAACAGCACTATACCTTGAGATTCAAGTCTTATACAGTCATCATTTTTATTATATGAAGTGCGCAGCAGCGCTCTTATTCTTGCTTCAAGTTCTCTAAAATGAAAAGGTTTTACCAGATAGTCATTGGCACCGAGGTCAAGTCCAAGTACCTTGTCATTTAATGTATCTCTGGCAGACAATATAATGACCTTGCAACCGGTATTGTCCTCCCTCACAGCCTTTAACACCTCTATACCGTCAAGTTTAGGCATATTCAAATCAAGTACAATAAGGTCATATTTTGATTCAAAGTAAAGCTCCAATGCTTTTTCTCCATCAGGTGCAGTATCCACATAGTAGTTTAGCTTGCGAAGTCCCTTGGCAAGCCCGTTTAATATATCTTCTTCATCTTCACATATCAAAAGTCGCATAACACCTCCAAAACATATAACATTTATTATGTATTGAGTTTAAGTATATCAATTAAATACACTAATCTCAATACTCCCGTTTTTGTGTTTTAACAAAATTTTTGAAAGAAAAAATCAGTACATTATCTTGTTGCATAAAATGCCTACGAAAAATAAGAAAAATAGTAAAGCGGAGAAGATATACTGAAAGTCAAAAACACTATTTGCATATAAGCTACAAAAAATATAAATTTAAGGTTAAGCATTGTTAAAATTCTGATTGAATAAATCATATAGCGTTGTATAATTGAAAAGTAAATAAAATAAAATTTAATAAAAAATCAATTTAAAATAAATGAATAGGTGTTTACAGACTTACTATGAAGTCCAATTCAGATAATTTCAGAGAGTCATCCATACAAGGTGTTATAAAGCGAATCAAGGCAAAGGGTGCCAAAGTGGTTATCTACGAGCCGACACTTGAAGACGGTACTACTTTTTTCGGAAGCAGAATTGTAAATAATATTGAAGTCTTTAAAGAAGAAAGTGATGCTATTATTGCCAACAGATATGATGAATGTCTAAATGATGTAAATACAAAAGTATATACAAGAGATTTGTTCAGAAGAGACTAGAATTTACTCATATCAGTACAAGTAAATGTAATAACTATTGTACAGCATAATACTATACAAATAATGGCAATTGTGGTAGTATAAATATATGAGGAGGTTCTGTTATGGCACAAATTAGCTTTAGAGTTGATGATGAAATAAAAAAGAAGGCAGAGAGAACATTTGATGATATTGGAATTAGTATGTCTGCAGCAATTAATATTTATTTAAAAACAGTAGTGCGTGAGAATCGTATACCTTTTGAGCTGTCTGCCGATCCTTTTTATTCAGATGAAAATATGTCAAGACTTAGAGAGTCTATAAGGCAGGTAAGAGACGGAGAAAAGAAGTTAACTGAGCATGAAATTATAGAGGTATAGTTTATACAAAAAGTATGGAGTGAAGAAGCCTGGGAGGATTATTTATATTGGCAATTGCAGGATAAGAAAACTTTAAAGAAGATAAATCAGTTAATAAAGGATATTGAAAGAAACGGTTACAACTGTAGTGGAAAGCCGGAGCCATTAAAGGCAGATTTAGCAGGATACTGGAGCGTAAGGATTGATAATAAAAATAGAATTGTATTTAGTATAAATAAAAATCACTTAGAAATTTGGCAATGCGGCTCACATTACAGAGACAAATAAACAACCGGCTGTAGGAATTTCCTACAGCCAATTGTTTTATATCCTTATATTTTCTCTTGCCTCGCGGTTTATCGGCAACGGTATCTTTGCGTAGATAAGCTGGTATATAACATATGATAGGATAGTGGCACCTACCACATCAAGGAAAGAGTGTTGTTTTAAAAACAGTGTGGACAGGCATATGGATATCATTATTACAAATGATATTACCTTTACCTTCATGTTGTTGTAGAAGAATCTTGACCTTACAACAGCTACATGAGTGGCTATTGAATTGAAGACATGAATACTTGGGAACACATTGGTAGGTGTATCACTTCTGTAGATGAAGGCCACCAATTGTGTAAATATATTCTTGTCAGGGTTAAGGTTCATAGGTCTTAAATTGGTTCCGTTCGGGAATATTTGGCAGATGAACAGTGAGATGCTCATACCGAGTGCCAAGTACAGGCCGAATCTGTAAAACTCATCCACATCTTTGAAAAAGAAAAAGATAAGTACGGATGATACATATATAAACCAGATGAAGTACGGGATTATGAAGTATTCGTTGAACGGAATAAGATCATCTACCCAAGTGTGCATTATATGATAGTCGTTGACTACAGTTCTCTCAAGATACATATACCATGGTAAATATATGAAACTATATAAAAAAACCCATGCGTGTCTATACTTTCTCAAAAAATCTGTTATTTTTTTCATAATATCTCCCCTATTATTTTATATGGCAATAGACATCTTCTAATTGATTGTATAGCCATATGAAAAATAATTCAAGTAAATTGGCAAAACAGATATTACAATTTCTTGAAGAAAAAATAAAAAAGCACTGTATCAGTGCTTTTCTATTATATATTTTGCTTCATCCTCGCTTATACCGCAGTCTGTAGCACTCCATCCGTTTTTCAAAAGTCCGTATATTCTAAGCTCGCGGTCACTGAGATCGCTCTTTTTTTTAGCTAAATAAACTCTGATAGAGATGATAATTATGAGGAGCAGTATAATACCTGCGATACCGCCTCCTATAATCATATTTTTCTTTGAAATACTAAGCATCACATGTGAAAAACCTTGTGTACCGGTATTAGCGGTGCTTGTAGGGTTTGAATTACCTGCCGATGTGGAAGCGACTTCACCGGTATTAGTATTTGAGCTTGTCTCATAGCTTGCATTTTTCTTTGCAATTATGTCTACAGAACCTACAGGCCTTCCGTTGTATTTATAATCTATCCTACAAAGTGTATTGGCGGTAGTACTTTCAGATTGCTCAAAGTCCATAGTCGACTCCACTTCAGATACAGAGGCATCGTTTGGAAGTGTTATGGATGCGTTGTCATCAGGTTCTATATTGTATTCATTAAAATTAGGTATCAGCGCAAGATTGCTTTTAAAGTTTGTACCGATATCGGATGATTTCAACTTTACATTTTTAAAGTTGGCAAAACCGAAATCAAGCAAGCTCTGTGTATCCACATAATGTGTTTTGTTTCCGTTCAGTACTACTGTAATAAGTCCTATCTTGTCCGTTCTTGCATAGGTCACCAGTGTATTTCCTGCCAAGGTGGTATAGCCTGTCTTTCCGCAGATGGCGTTTTGGTAGTAATTACCCGAGTTTTTCCTCAGCATGGAGTGGTGGCTGTAAAGCGTCTGACCGGTAGGTACTCTGCTTGTAGGTGGCAGATTATAATATGTTGCAGAGTCAATCTCGGTAACGGTCGGATTTTTGAATGCCGCACGACTTATAAGTGCATAGTCATAGGCACTTGTGTAGTGTTCAGGGTTATTCAGACCGCTTGGATTTGCAAAGTGTGAATCCTTGCATCCGAGTGAAGCCGCCTTATCATTCATCATTTTTGCAAAGGCTTCAATGCTTCCTGCAGTATGCTCCGCCAGTGCATTGGCAGCCTCATTTGCAGACTGTAAAAGCATTGCATAGAGGCAATCTCTTACGGTGAGAGTATCACCTGCATCTATGCCTGCACTTGATGAACCCGGTTCTACATTGTAAACTGCGTTTTTTGAAAAAGTCACAGTGTCATCCAAGTTACAATTCTCCACTACTATCAGTGCTGTCAAAAGCTTTGTAATACTGGCAGGGTAGTAGTGCTCATGCATATTTTTACCATATATAACCGCTCCCGAGTCGGCATCCATCAGTATGGCACCCTCTGACAAGACGTTTACATTTTCAGGCCAATCCACATATGCAAATGCATTTATCGGAATGCCGAATATGGTAATCAATGTTAAAAAAAGTATTAGAGTTAATTTTTTTAGGTTTTTTATTTTTGTATTCATTCTTATATTATGCATCTATTGTTTAAATTAGTAAAGTAAAAGAATTATGAATATTTTCAAACTAATATCGGCATTTATGGGGTATGAACCACTTAGTGTAATGTATATAACTGATAACTGATAAAGTTGTACGAATTATCAATTCCATATTGCGGGTATAGCAAAGAAATATTATAATGGAAATACTGCATTGCGATTTTCAAATGAGATATCGCATTTTTTATGTAAGATATATTGCTTTTGTGAAAGGGAAAGATATGAAATATGATGTAATGATAATAGGAGCAGGTCCGGGAGGAATCTTTTCTGCTTATGAACTTATAACTCAGGACAGCTCACTAAAAATTGCAGTCTTTGAGTATGGTAATCCTCTTGAGAAGAGGCATTGTCCGATAGACGGCGATAAAATAAAGTCCTGTATCAATTGTAAGAGTTGCGGTATCATGAACGGATTCGGTGGTGCAGGTGCGTTCTCAGACGGAAAGTACAATATCACAAATGAGTTCGGAGGTACTTTACACGAGTATATCGGAAAGAAAAAAGCTATTGAGCTTATGCACTATGTTGACGGTATCAATGTAAAGTACGGCGGAGGAAAGACAAAGCTTTATTCCACAGCCAATTCGGATATAAAGAGACTTTGTCTTCAGAACAATTTGCATTTGCTTGATGCAAGCGTTCGTCACCTTGGAACCGATATAAACTATGAAGTGCTTGAGAACATCTACAATTATCTTAAGGATAAGGTGGAATTCCACTTCTCAACACCTATAAAGAAAATAGAAAAGCTTGATAAGGGATATAAGATTTACTCAAAGGACGCAGAGTTTGAGGGTGATAAGTGTATTGTATCTGTAGGTAGAAGCGGAAGTAAGTGGATGGAACAAATCTGTAAGGAACTTAAGATTCCGACCAAGTCAAACCGTGTTGATATCGGTGTGAGAGTGGAGCTTCCTGCTGAAATATTCAGACATCTTACAGATGAGCTTTATGAGAGTAAGATTGTATACAGAACTGAGAAATATCAGGATCTTGTAAGAACATTCTGTATGAATCCTAAGGGTGCCGTAGTAAATGAGAATACCAACGGTATCGTTACCGTAAACGGACACAGCTATGAGGATCCGGCTCTTCAGACTGAAAATACCAACTTTGCACTGCTTGTTTCAAAGCATTTTACAGAGCCTTTTAAGGACAGTAACGGTTACGGTGAGAGTATTGCCAGACTTTCAAATATGCTTGGCGGCGGTGTAATGGTTCAAAGGTTCGGAGATCTTATAAGAGGTCAAAGAAGTAGTGCAGGCAGACTTAACAAGTCATTTATGACGCCTACTCTTAGTGCCACTCCGGGAGATTTGTCTTTGGTTATTCCAAAGAGAATTCTTGACGATATTATCGAGATGATATATGCGCTTGATAAGATTGCACCGGGTACTGCAGGTGATGAGACATTGCTTTACGGTGTTGAAGTTAAGTTCTACAATATGGAGGTTGAGCTTGATAACAATCTTGAGACTATTCATAAGGATTTATATGTAATAGGTGACGGTAGCGGTGTTACACATTCACTTTCACATGCTTCAGCAAGCGGTGTATTTGTGGCCAGACATATATTAGGAAAGTAAATAGATAAAATATATATATAGATAATAGCAATGAATATATCTATAAAATGAATATATAGCATAAATATATTCAAAAAGGCTATATAAAGACACCTTATTTTTAGTGCAGATACCCAAAATCTGCACTTTTTTTAGTATACAAAAATATTTTTCAGTGTTAGAATATATGAAAATGTTTTTTGGAGGAAATTATGAACATCAAAGGTGAAATAAGTGTTGACAAGGTAAGACAGGATGCAGAGGACAATTACAGAAACGGCTATTTTTGCTGCGAAGCTCTTATGGCGGCAATTGTAGACAATTTTGAGATGGATGTGCCGAGAGAAGTTATAGCTATGTCGTCAGGTATGGCTGTAGGTGCAGGAAAGAGCGGATGTATGTGCGGCGCTCTAAACGGAGGAATCATGGCTCTCGGTATGGTATTCGGAAGAACAGAACAAAAAGGTCCTAAGGATCCTAAGGTTGTGAAGTGTATGGAGCTCACACATGAACTTCACGACTATTTCAGAGAGGCAAACGGCAAGCACTCAAACTGTTGCAGAGTGCTTACAAGAGAGTTTGATATGGGTGCGGGAGAACATAAGGAGCAGTGTATCAGATTTACAGGAATTGCCGCCAAGAAAGTTGCGGAGATTATAGTTAGAGAAAAAGGATTAAAAAACTTAGACGAAGAGTAAGAGGGTGATATGAATTTTTTGAAACGAGTACCGCTGCCTTTAAGTGGTGTTGCACTTGGATTTGCCGCACTTGGAAATCTGCTTGCATCTTATAATATGTCTTTTAAGATAATCTGTGGAATTTTGGCTTTTGTAGGACTTTTGTTTGTGGCAGGAAAATATCTGTCAAATCCGCAAGTTTTTGCCACAGATATGAAAAATACTGTAATTGCAAGTGTTTCAGGTACATATACTATGGCTTTAATGCTTTTGGCAGGTTATATAAAGCCTGTTTTGCCTACATTTGCTATTGTAGTGTGGTATATAGCGATTGTACTTCATTTTGTATTGATAGTATATTTTACACTCAATATAGTTTTGAAGATAAAATTACCTGATGAGATGATGAAGATTGCAGCCAGCTTTTTTATCGTATATGTCGGAATAGTGGTTGCTTCCGTTACGGCACCGGCTTTTAAAAATATAGCACTCGGTCAGATCTGCTTTTGGATAGGATTTATACTTTATATACCTTTCTTTATATATGTTTCATACAGATATATAAAGCTTGGGAATAAAAAGATTGAGGCTAAGGCGCTTGCCTGTATCTATGCGGCACCTGCAAGTCTTTGTGTGGCAGGTTATATAAGTTCGTTTGAGCAAAAGAATATGTCACTGCTTACAGGAATTTATATCTTTTCATTACTTATGTATTTGGTCGGAATAGTGGTGGCAATCGATCTTTTCGGAAGCTTTTTAAAGAATAAGGATTTTAAGTTTTATCCGAGTTTTGCAGGACTTACTTTCCCTTTTGTAATCAGTGCCATTGCGACAAAGCAGTTTAATGCGGTGCTTACAAAGGCGGATATACAGATGTCTCTAAGACCTGTACTTCCTATGCTTTTTAATATTGAACTTGTAATTGCGATAATCGGAGTGGTATTTGCGGCGCTATGTTTTGCAAAGCATGTATTTGGTAAAGAAGTTAATAATAAGTAATTGATTGTTTAGCTAAAAGGTCGGCTGATATGATGTAGTATCAGGCGGCTTTTTTTGATGAAATTTTTATTTTATTGTGCTATAATCTTTGCGAAAACTTGGGGACACCGGGTGTCGGTTTTACATATTTTTATGAAAGGTGCATATGGAGAAAAGAGATACAATTACAGAGATATTTGGAGCCAATGTATTCAATGATGAGGCAATGCAGGTATATTTACCGAAGGCGGTATTTAAAAAGTTAAAAAAGACTATTGAAGACGGACTTGAGCTTGACAATGATATAGCGGATTCGGTGGCTCACGGAATGAAAGAGTGGGCTATAGACAGGGGGGCTACACATTATACGCACTGGTTTCAGCCGCTGACAGGTGTAACCGCGGAAAAACATGATTCTTTTATTTCCGCACCGAAAAACGGCAAGGTTATAATGGAGTTTTCAGCAAAAGAGCTTACAAAGGGAGAGTCTGATGCTTCAAGCTTTCCTTCAGGAGGCCTCAGAGCGACATTTGAGGCCAGAGGATATACCGCATGGGATTGTACTTCTCCGGCATTTTTAAAGAAGGATTCACTGGGTGTTACCTTATATATACCTACAGCGTTTTGTTCATATAAGGGTGAGGCGCTTGATAAAAAGACTCCGCTGCTTCGTTCCATGCAGGCTATAAATACACAGGCACTTAGAATACTCAGACTTTTCGGCAATACCACATCACACAGAGTAGTGCCGTCTGTAGGTGCGGAACAGGAGTATTTCATCGTTGACAGGGATAAGTATCTGCAAAGAAAAGACCTTATATATACAGGAAGGACGCTTTTCGGAGCTATGCCGCCGAAGGGTCAGGAGCTTGAAGACCACTATTTCGGTTCTATCAGAGAGAGAATAGCTTCATATATGAATGATATCAACCATGAACTTTGGATGCTCGGAGTGCCGGCAAAGACGCAGCACAACGAGGTGGCTCCGGCACAGCACGAGCTTGCACCTGTATATGAGCAGGTAAATGTAGCCGTAGACCACAACCAGGTGACTATGGAGACTATGAAAAAGGTGGCCGGAAGACATGGGCTGACCTGTTTGCTTAATGAGAAGCCTTTTGCAGGTGTGAACGGTTCGGGAAAACACAACAACTGGTCGCTTACAAGTGATGACGGGATAAATATGTTAAATCCCGGAGATACACCGCATGAGAATATACAGTTTTTACTTGTACTGGCATGTATACTTAAGGCGGTTGACAGGCATGCGGATTTGCTGCGTGAGTCGGCGGCATGTGTAGGTAATGACCACAGACTTGGAGCACATGAGGCGCCTCCTGCAATCATATCGGTATTTTTGGGAGATCAGCTTGAGGATGTTATAGATCAGCTTTGTTCGGTAGGTGAGGCTACACATTCCATTCAGGGCAGCAAGTTAAGAACAGGTGTGGCTACATTGCCGAACTTTGAAACGGATGCTACGGACAGAAACAGAACATCACCTTTTGCATTCACCAACAATAAGTTTGAGTTCAGAATGGTAGGTTCTTCAGATTCCATAGCTTCTCCGAATATTGTACTCAATACTATAGTGGCGGAAAGCTTTAAGGAGGCGGCTGATATACTTGAGGCATCGGAGGATTTTGATGAAGCCGTACATGATATGATAAAGCAGCTTTTTACCGATCATCGAAGAATTATATTTAACGGAAACGGATATTCAAAGGAATGGGTGGAGGAGGCCAAAAAAAGAGGGCTTTCCAATCTGCCGAGTATGATTGATGCTATTCCTGCCTTGGTTTCTGAAAGTTCGATAAAGCTTTTTGAGAGTTTTGAGGTATTTACAAGAAAAGAGCTTGAGTCAAGGGTCGAGATAGAGTATGAGGCATATGCAAAGGCAATCAATATAGAAGCCAAGGCTATGATTGATATTGCAGGCAAGTCTATAATACCTGCGGTTATAAGGTATACAACAAGGCTTGCGGACTCTATTATAAAGCTAAAGACCGCTATGAGTGATATAGATACTTATGCACAAAGCTCAATTCTTATAGATGTAAATGAACATTTAAAGAGTGCAAAGCTTGCACTTGAAAACTTGATAAAGCTTATGGATGATGCAGGTGAGGTTGTAGGTATAGATAAGCATGCAAGGTATATGAGAGAAGTGATTGTACCTGCTATGGAGGCGCTTAGAAAGCCCGTTGATGAGCTTGAGATGATTGTGGATAAGGATCTTTGGCCTATGCCGAGCTACGGCGATCTTTTATTTGAGGTGTAATGATGATTAAGGTTGTTGTTTTTGACTTGGACGGAACATTACTTAATACATTGGAGGCGTTGTCATATTGTATGAGCCTTACAATGGAGCATTTCGGACTTAAAAAAATAGATAAGGAACATACAAGATATTTTGTAGGCGAGGGCGCAAGAAAGTTTGTAGACAGGTCTTTGATATATAACGGAGACAGGGAACTTAAACTGGCAAATGAAGCCTACAAAGTATATGATGAGATTTTTGCAAGGGATTGTCTAAAGGATGTCAAGCCTTATGACGGTATCATAGAACTTTTGAGTGATTTAAAAAAACTTGATATAAAGACTGTGGTACTCTCAAACAAATCACAGTCGGGAGTTGAAAAAAACATTCATACGATTATAGGAGAGGGAGTTTTTGACCGCATATACGGAGAGAGACCGGGAATTCCGAAAAAACCGGATCCTACCGCATTGAATCTTATAATAAAGGAACTGGGATTTTCAAAAGATGAGATTCTCTATGTAGGTGATACCGCTACAGATATGAAGACTGCTCTCTGTGCGGGAGTGACAAGTATCGGAGTGCTTTGGGGCTTTAGAGATGAGAACGAACTGAGAGAGAATAAAGCCGATTATATCGTGAAGAGTCCTTGTGAGATACTTGAGATAGTAAAAAAATTATAAGGCTTTATCTTAAAATTTAAAATAAAGCCTTAAGTTTATTCTTTTATCATTGATATAAATTTGATAAGTGAGGGATTGAAATTCTTCTCATCGTAGAGGAATACAATCTCTCTTTTCGGTATATAAAGGTCAGGCGGCATTTCAATTTCAATCAATGTGCCTTCTTCCAATTCTTTTTGTATAAATTCTTTGATAACACAGGCTATGCCGATGCCGGTTTTTGCAAACTCTATCAAAAGTTCCATATTGCCGGTCTCTATGGACTGGTTGAGCTGTAATTTCGAACCCTCTATACAGCTGTCTATAAATCTTCTGGTTGCATTGTTTTTATCAAGCATCATTATATTGCCGTCTCTAAGCGGGTCGAAGTTGTTGTTAAAGATATGTTTAAGACTGCTAAGATATGCAGGTGATGCGACAAATATATCATGTATCTCCATAATGCTTATATATGACATACTCTGTGTTCTTGCAGGTTTTGCTACAAGTCCTATATCTATCTTGTTCTCTGAAAGCAGAAAAGATGTCTCATCGGATGACTGTGTAAAAATACTTACCATTGTATGCGGGTTTTCTTTCATAAACCTGTTCAAATATGGGAGCAGTATATATTTGCAAAGTGTATTGCTGGTACCTACGGTTATTTTCCCTATATTAAATTGTTTTATCTTGGCAAGATGAGTCTCACCGGCTTCTATTGCAGAGAATGCATTCTGCAAATACTCATAGAATATCTGTCCCTCAGGTGTGAGGCTTACTCCCTTTGATGTTCTTGTAAAAAGGGCGATTTCAAGGTTTTCTTCCAATCTTAGAATAGATTTTGAGATGGCGGGCTGACTTATGTAAAGAAGTTTGGCGGCTTTTGAGATACTGCCGGCTTTTGCCACTTCAAAAAATATTCGATATTGTGCTAAGTGCTGTTCCATATTCCTCCGGATAAAAATAAAATCAGTATAACTATATGTAATACTTGATATATTTAATTTATATCGCTATTATATCATTTGATATGTTACAATCAACATTATTTGAAAGAAAAGAGGAAAAATTTATGGGAATGACTATGACGCAGAAGATTTTAGTTGCCCATGCAGGTCTGGACTTCGTGGAGCCGGGTCAACTTATCGAGGCGGATTTGGATCTTGTACTCGGAAATGATATCACATCACCTGTAGCAATAAATGAGATAAAGAAATTTGAAAAAAAGGATGTGTTTGACGGCAGCAAAATAGCACTTGTAATGGATCACTTTGCTCCTAATAAGGATATCAAGTCGGCACAAAACTGTAAGACTTGCAGAGATTTTGCAGATGACAACAGTATAGTGAATTTCTTTGATGTAGGCAGAATGGGTATTGAGCATGCACTTTTACCTGAGCAGGGGCTCACTGTTGCAGGAGATTGTATAATCGGTGCAGACTCACATACCTGTACATACGGAGCGCTTGGAGCATTCTCAACAGGTGTGGGTTCTACAGATATGGCCGTAGGTATGGTGACAGGCAGGGCTTGGTTTAAGGTACCAAGTGCAATTAAGTTCAACTTAAAGGGCAAGTTAAATAAAGATGTATGCGGTAAGGATGTAATACTTCATATTATAGGAAAAATAGGAGTAGACGGTGCACTCTACAGATCAATGGAATTTGCAGGAGAGGGTGTATCATCACTTTCTATGGATGACAGATTTACTATCTGTAATATGGCAATAGAAGCAGGAGGAAAAAACGGTATTTTCCCTGTAGATGATATAACTTTGGATTATATTAAGGAACATTCAAACAGAACTCCGAAGATTTTCAAAGCGGATGATGATGCCGTATATGATGAGGTGATAGATATTGATTTGTCCGCACTTAAGCCTACAGTTGCATTCCCACATCTGCCTGAGAATACAAAGGAAATAGGAACTTTCGGTGATATCAAGATTGACCAGGCTGTAATCGGTTCGTGTACAAACGGTCATATTTCAGATCTCAGAAGTGCGGCGGCACAGATGAAGGGCAAGAAGGTAGCCAAGAATGTGAGATGTATTGTAATTCCTGCAACACAGGAAATTTATAAGCAGGCAATCAAAGAGGGACTTGTAGATGTCTTTATTGATGCCGGTGCAATAGTTTCAACTCCTACCTGCGGACCATGTCTCGGCGGATATATGGGAGTTTTGGCTGCAGGTGAGAGATGTGTCTCCACTACAAACAGAAACTTTATAGGTAGAATGGGTCATGTGGAGTCCGAGGTTTATCTGGCATCTCCGGCAGTGGCTGCATCAAGTGCCATAGCAGGTAAGATAGTAGGACCGACAGTTTAGGATAGGAGAGAAATATGGAAGCAAGAGGTCATGTATTTAAGTACGGTGAAAATGTAGATACTGATGTTATAATCCCTGCAAGATATCTTAATGCAACAACAGGTGAGGAACTTGCAAAGCATTGCATGGAAGATATTGATAAGGATTTTGTAAATAAGGTGCATAAGGGTGATATAATTGTTGCAAGAAAAAATTTCGGCTGCGGATCATCCAGAGAGCACGCACCACTCGCTATCAAATCAAGCGGAGTGAGTGTGGTAATTGCGGATACATTTGCAAGAATCTTTTACAGAAACGCTATCAATATAGGACTTCCGATTATTGAAAGTCCGGAGGCGGCAGCAGAGATAAATGAGGGTGATGAGGTAAAAGTAGACTTTGATACAGGTATCATAACCGATATCACCACAGGAAAAACATATAAGGGTCAGGCATTCCCTGAGTTTATGCAAAACATCATCAATGCCGGCGGACTTATAAACTATGTAAACAATAAGAATAAATAATTAAAGGGGCTGAAAATCAGCCCCGATTTTTTATTTCTCTTTATTAATTTGTGCCATCTTCATAGCCCTTACCTTCAGAGGAAGTCCGAACAATGTGATAAAACCGTCGGCGTCGTGGTGGTCATATAAATCACCTGTAGTAAATGAAGCCAGGGATTCGGAGTAGAGTGAGTATGGAGATGTTGTACCTGCCTTTATAATATTTCCTTTATAAAGCTTTAATTTAACTTCACCTGTAACATACTTCTGTGTGGACTCAACAAAGCTTTGTATAGCTTCACGAAGAGGTGTGAACCATTTGCCTTCATATACTATCTGAGCAAACTTATTTCCCATATCTTTCTTTACTTCAAATGTCGCCCTGTCAAGTACCAGCTCTTCAAGTGCGTCATGAGCTTCCATAAGGATAGTTCCTCCCGGAGTCTCGTATACACCCCTTGACTTCATACCTACAACACGGTTTTCCACTATATCTATAATACCGATACCGTTTGCACCTCCAAGCTCGTTTAATTTGGTGATAATCTCTGAAACTTTCATCTTCTCGCCGTTTAGGGCTACAGGAACACCTGCTTCAAAACTTAGTGAAATCTCGGTTTCTTTATCAGGAGCCTTTTGAGGTGTCACACCGAGCATAAGTACATGGTCGTAGTTAGGCTCAAGTGAAGGGTCTTCAAGTTCAAGTCCCTCATGGCTGATATGCCAAAGGTTGCGGTCACGGCTGTAGCTTGAGTCTGCCGAGAACGGAAGATCGATTCCATGTGCCTTACAATATTCTATCTCGTCTTCACGTGACTGCATGGTCCATATATCGGTCATACGCCAAGGTGCGATAATCTTAAGATCGGGTGCCAATGCCTTGATACCCAGCTCAAATCGAATCTGGTCGTTTCCTTTTCCTGTAGCACCGTGGCAGATTGCAGATGCGCCTTCTTTTCTTGCCACTTCCACAAGTTTCTTTGCAATGCCCGGCCTTGCCATAGATGTTCCGAGCAGATATTTGTTCTCATATACCGCACCTGCCTGTACACATGGAACGATATATTCGTCACAGAACTCATCAATCATGTTTATAATGTAGAGTTTTTCCGCTCCTGAGAGCTTAGCCCTCTCTTCAAGACCGTCAAGCTCATTTCCCTGACCGCAGTCTATACAGCAGCAAATTACATCATAATTAAAATGTTCCTTTAACCAAGGTATGATAGCGGTAGTATCAAGACCGCCTGAATATGCCAATACAACTTTTTCCTTTGCCATAAAGCCTCCTATGTATAAAAATACGAATAAAATATAGTAATATACTTTATATATGCTGTTTGCTATAAAATACGCTTATAAATATACAATAAAAAAGAATATTATGCAAGTACATTTTTCTTTTTATATAAATAAATTTTTCTGTACTCGCTTGGGGTCAGATTTGTTTCGGCTTTAAAAATCCTGTTAAAATGAGTGAGAGAAGAAAAGCCGGTTTCATGAGATATTTCGGTAAGTGACTTTTTGGTTTCCATTATCTTCCTTTGTGCGTGCATTATTCTGGTCTTATTTATATATTGAACTATAGTTTTTTCGGTTCTTTTTTTAAATTCCCTGGATAAGTGATATTTTGATATAAAGAATTTTTCGGATAACAATTCCAAGCTCAAATTTTCTTTATAATTATTATGTATATAATTTATTACCTGACTTATTCTGTTTTTATCTTTAACCCTATCCTCAGGCTTTGCCTGCCTTAATATGGTAATAAGCAACAGATTGAGCAGTATTTTCCTATATTCATTTGAAAATTTTTTTGTATCGTCCTCTTCAGCTAAAAGCATTTCAAGTATATGGTGAATTGAGAAGTTGTTATTTCTGTCATAGTGGTAGTAACCGCAGCTGTTTAGCAGTTTTTGATACATAGACTCCGATTCTATTTGATCCGTATAGAAGTAGATTACTATCCTTTTGAAAGGAATATTTTCTCTGCCAAATGAATAGTGCATTGCATATGGCGGAAATAGTATATAGTCTCCGGGCTTTATAGTAATAAGTTCGTTATTCAGCATATGACATCTTTCGCCGCTTTCAAGATAATATAATTCGAAAAATTCATGGTAATGTGCTTCGTTCATATTGTCATTGATACCTTCTATCTGCTCACAGGAGATTTTTTCACCCATGGCTATTTTTATACCGGCATTATCTAACATAGTATCTCCTAAACATATATTTTATAAGTACTTTAAGGCAAAAAAATATAAATATCAAGAAAAATAAAAAATCGCTTGACAAATATAATTAAATAGATTATTATAAACCTATAAAACAAGTAGGAAAACAGGAATACGAAAAATGGAGGTTTGTATGTCTAGAGTTTATAAGAGCAGCAGCGAGTTGATTGGTAACACACCACTTTTGGAGGTGTCAAATATAGAGAAGGAGCTTGGACTTAAGGCAAAGGTTTTGGTTAAGCTTGAGTACTTTAATCCGGCAGGTTCCGTAAAGGACAGAATAGCACTTGCTATGATAGAGGCGGCTGAGAAGGCAGGAAAGTTAAAGCCGGGCGCAACTATCATCGAGGCTACATCAGGAAATACAGGAATCGGTCTTGCTTCAGTAGGTACATCCAAAGGATATAAGGTAATTCTTACAATGCCTGAGACTATGAGCGTTGAGAGAAGAAATATTCTTAAGGCTTATGGAGCTACTATCGAGCTTACAGAAGGTTCAAAGGGAATGAAGGGTGCTATTGCAAAAGCTGAGGAGCTTGCGGCAAGCATTGAAGGAAGCTTTATACCTGCACAGTTTGACAATCAGGCAAACCCTGCAGTACATAGAGCAACAACAGGTCCTGAGATCTGGAATGATACAGATGGAGAGGTTGATATCTTTGTAGCAGGTATCGGTACAGGCGGTACTATTACAGGTGTAGGTGAGTTCCTTAAGGAGAAAAAGTCCGGTGTTAAGGTTGTTGCTGTAGAGCCTACAGGTTCACCTGTACTTTCAGAAGGAAAGAGCGGCCCACATAAGATTCAGGGTATCGGTGCAGGATTTATCCCTAACACACTTAATACAAAGGTTTATGATGAGATAATCACAGTTGAGAACGAAGAGGCTTTTGAGTACGGCAGACTTATAGCGTCAAGAGAGGGTGTACTTGTAGGTATATCTTCAGGTGCGGCATTATTTGCAGCTATCAAGGAAGCAAAGAAGCCTGAGAATGAGGGAAAGACAATAGTTGCTCTTTTACCTGACAGCGGTGACAGATATTTCTCAACACCTTTATTTACAGAATAATATTTTATCCCCTTTTACATTGAACGGTAAAGGGGGATTTTTGTATACAAGTGTCTCCGGGATTGCGATAGATTTATATCAATGATATAATGATATCTTAGTTAATAAAGCAAGAGATGGGAGAAACTTATGTCGGAAGAGATTAAGAATACTGAGACAGTTTCAAAGAATTTTATTGAGATAGAGATAGACAAGGACCTTGCGTCCGGGAGATTTGATCATGTACAGACCAGATTTCCGCCGGAGCCTAACGGATATTTACATATAGGTCATGCAAAGTCGATTATCTTAAATAATGATATTGCAAAAGAGTATAACGGAAAGTTTAACTTAAGATTTGACGATACCAATCCTACCAAGGAAAAGGAAGAATTTGTCAATTCAATCATTGAGGATGTGAAGTGGCTTGGAGGAGAGTTTGAGGACAGACTTTTCTTTGCATCAAACTATTTTGAAGAGATGTATGAGAAAGCTGTAATGCTTATCAAAAAAGGTAAGGCGTTTGTCTGTGACTTAAGTGCGGATGAGATAAGAGAGTACAGAGGTGACTTTAAGACTCCGGGTAAGGAGAGCCCTTATAGGAACAGATCAGTTGAAGAGAACTTAAAACTTTTTGAGGATATGAAAAACGGCCTCTTTGAGGACGGAAGCCATGTACTTCGTGCAAAGATAGATATGGCGTCACCTAATATCAATATGAGAGACCCTATAATTTACAGAGTGGCAAGAATGACTCATCATAATACAGGTGACAAGTGGTGTATCTATCCGATGTATGATTTTGCACATCCGATAGAGGATGCCATCGAGGGTATTACACACAGTCTTTGTACACTTGAGTTTGAGGATCACAGGCCACTCTATGACTGGGTTGTAAGAGAATGTGAGTACAAGAATCCTCCGAGACAGATAGAATTTGCAAAGCTTTATCTTACAAATGTGGTTACAGGTAAGAGATATATAAAAAAGCTTGTAGAAGACGGTATAGTGGACGGATGGGACGATCCGAGACTTGTTTCAATTGCGGCGCTCAGAAGAAGAGGTTATACTCCTGAGTCTATCAGAAACTTTGTAAAGCTTGCAGGTGTCTCAAAAGCCGATTCATCTATAGAGTCCGCAATGCTTGAGTATTGTATAAGAGAAGACCTTAAGTTGAAGAAGTCAAGAATAATGGCCGTACTTGATCCTATAAAGCTTATAATAGACAATTATCCTGAAGGTCAGTCTGAATTATGCACAATGCCTAACAACCTTGAAAACCCTGAGCTTGGTGAAAGAGAGATAGAATTCGGAAGAGAACTCTATATTGAAAGAGAGGACTTTATGGAAGTTCCGCCAAAGAAGTACTTCAGACTCTTCCCGGGAAATGAAGTAAGGCTTATGGGCGCTTATTTTGTAACCTGTACTTCTGTAGAAAAGGATGAAAACGGTGAGATTATTGCAGTTCATGCAACCTATGATCCTGAAACCAAGTCGGGTTCGGGATTCAATGCCAGAAAAGTAAAGGGAACAATACATTGGGTAAATGCAAATACGGCACTTAAGGTTGAGATGAGACTTTATGAGAATATCGTTGACGAGGAGAAGGGTAAGCTTGATGAGAACGGAAATCTTAACCTCAATCCGAACTCGCTTACAATATTGAAAAATTGCTATGTTGAAAGCTGCCTTAAGGATGCAAAGGAATATGACAGCTTCCAGTTTGTAAGAAACGGTTTCTTCTGTGTGGATGCAAAGGACTCAAGACCTGACGCACTTGTATTCAACAGAATTGTTTCACTCAAGAGTTCGTTCAAGCTTCCTAAGAATGACTGATGGAGCTTCTTATAGATTTAAGAGCCGATTGCCCGATATATGAGCAAATCTATGAATTTATAAAGAATGAAATAAAAAACGGACAGATTTTGCCTGACACCAAACTTCCGTCCACAAGAAGGCTTTCACAGAGTCTTAAGATATCAAGGACGACAGTGGTCAATGCATATGAACAGCTTTCGGCTGAAGGCTATCTAAGGTCAAGAGGCGGCAGCGGCTATATTGTAAATAAGCTTGACGATATGGATATTTTAAAAAAAGTATCAGGTACCAAAGAAAGGTCACATTACATACTTCCGGCTTGTAAGACTGAGAGTAAAGAAGATGATAATTTAATTGACTTTTCTCCGATAAAAATTGATTCAAAGAGTTTTCCGTATGCTTCGTGGAGAAGTATTGCAAGAAAAGTATTTTCAAATGACAGTTCGGATGTATTCACGGCAGGAGATAATCAAGGTGAGTACGGACTGAGAGTACAGATAGCTGATTATTTGCATACGGCCAGAAGAGTGGAATGTACTCCGCAAAACATCATAATAGGTGCCGGAAGTGAGTATCTTATATTGCTTTTGGGACTTCTACTTGGAAGAAAGCGTATAGCACTTGAGAATCCGGGGTATATCAAAGCAAGAAAGATTTTCGAATCTATGGATTGGGATGTCATAAGCGTTGATATGGATGATGAAGGTATGGATATAGGTAAACTTAAAAGCGGTAAGGCGGATATTTGCTATTTGATGCCTGCCAATCAATATCCTACAGGTGTTATAATGCCTATAAAAAGAAGAAGAGAGCTGATAGCATGGTGCTATGAAAGTTCAGGCAGATATATTATAGAGGATGATTATGATTCCGAGTTTCGATTTGTAGGTAAACCGATACCTGCAATGCAGGGACTTGACCCGCAAAAGGTGATATATATAGGTACATTTTCAAAGTCAGTTGCACCTGCAATAAGAGTGGCATATATGGTGCTTCCGGATGAGCTTATAAAGGAGTACGGTTCAAGACTTGATTTCTTTTCATGTACCGTACCGAGGTCGGATCAGGATATACTTGAAATATTTATAAAAGAGGGGTATTTTGAGAGGCATCTGAACAGGATGAGGACTAACTACAGGCTAAAAAGAGATACGCTGATAGAATGCATAAAAAAGTATTTGCCAAGGTCTATGGTAGTCGAAAACAATTCCGGGCTTCATATTTTAATGACCTTGGAAGATTTAAGTGAAAAAGAGATACTTGATTACGGGGTAAATGCAGGAGTGAAGTTTTATCCCATATCGGTTTTTTATACCGGTAAGAATATAAAGAAATCAACTGTTCTGGTAGGCTTTGCCTCATTGACGGAAGATGATATAAAAAAAGGAATAAAAGATTTTTCCGAATTAGAGGAAAGAAGAAAGGAGTCTTTATGACAATAAACAAGAATATGACAATAGGTGAACTTTTGATAACCAATGATTTGATTGCACCTATGCTTATGAGAGCAGGTATGCACTGCCTGGGATGTCCTTCATCACAGATGGAGACACTTGAAGAGGCTTGCATGGTACATGGAATTGACTGTGATACATTGGTGTCACAGATAAATGAAATACTTGCTGCAGTATAATAAAGGCGCCGTTTGAGTTTAAGCTCAAACGGCGCCTTTTTTATTACATAATCTTTGCGAAGAATGAAGCAAATATAACTGTTATAATACCTGCAACGGCTATGGAGAGTGAACTCATAGCACCTTCGGTTTCACCCATTTCAAGTGCCTTTGATGTACCGATAGCATGGGCTGAAGCACCCAGTCCGATACCCTTTGCTATAGGATTTGTAACTTTGAATACTTTGTATACAATATCAGCCATAACATTTCCGAACACACCTGTTACAATGATGACGGCGGTAGTGATGGTGGAAATACCTCCAAGCTCTTCAGATACGCCGATACCGATAGCGGTGGTGATGGACTTTGGAAGCATTGAGACATAGTACTCATGCTTTAAGTGAAAGAGTATTGACATAACAAGTATTGAGATAAGTGATGTCAATACGCCTGCTATAAGCCCCGACATAATAGCCTTAAAGTTGTCCTTTAAAAGTGTCAGCTTTGAATAAAGCGGAATAGCAAGTGCAACAGTTGCCGGTGTAAGCAAATAGCTTATGTATTTTGAACCATTATAAAAATCTTTAAACTTGATATGGAATATAACAAGTACAAAGATTACTATAATGATAGAGATTAACAGCGGATTAAAAGCCGCTATCTTGGTCTTTTGTCTTAAGAACACACCTATTTGGTATGATACAAGGCATAGTAACAGACCGAAAAATACAGAATTACTCAAAAAGTTAGTCATTCTTTTTTGCCTCCTCTTGCATTTCTTTTCTTATTTCTTCCTCTCTTTGTTTTTCTTCTTTTTGTACCTTTTTATCAAGTTTTATGA
>NZ_DBHIEQ010000013.1:28693-77675 GCF_057250505.1 Lachnoanaerobaculum sp.
AATAAGAGTCATGATAAGCAAAGGTATAAGTACAGGCTTTAAGCTTGGCCAAACATCAATAAGTCCTGCCGAAGCGGGAATGAACATAAGCGGCATTATATCAATAAGAAACATGGAGCCGCTTTCCACCTGATGTAATTTAACCTTCTTTGAAACAAGTAAAGCAAGCATAATGACCAAACCATAGATGCTTGCCGGTATGGGAAGCGGTAAAATTGCTTTTAACACTTCCCCAAAAAAACTTACTAATAATATAATCAGAAATTGTCTGATAAAACGCATAAACTTACCTACAATTCTATTAAATTAAAATCTTGCATTGTAGCTGTCATAAGCTGAGCTTCTCTCATATGGCAGCTGAATACTATAATCTGCTCCGGAACATTGTTGGCAATCCATAGTAGTGCAGCTCTAAGTCTGATTGAATCGTAATTTACAAAACTGTCATCAAATATAAAAGGTAATTCCTTGGCACGATTTTGCATAAGTCTGCCGGCGGCAATTCTAAGTGCCAGATAGACCTGATCCATAGTACCTGAACTTGCCTGTTCGATAGGAACCAGCCTGTTAGGTGTATTCAGGAATACATTAAAGTTCTCGTCAATGGAGATGGAGTCATATACACCTCCCGTGATACCCTCAATAAGCTCTGAAGCATCTTTGTTAAGGTACAGACCGAAAGAGTTTTTGATGGTTTCGGAAAGATTCTTTAGAGTTTCCATTGCAAGATCAATAGCATCTATCTCAAATCTTATTTTATCGTTTTCAGCGATAATATTTTTGAGAGCCGCATTGTCGTCCTTCATCTTTGCAAGCTTTTCCATAAGTTTTTCAAGTTCCCACTCATTCTGCTTTTTCGCATCAATACCGCTTGCATAGGCGGCTTTCTTTGCACGAAGATTTTCAATATCTACATTCAGCGCCTCACTCTTTGCGATATCGGCGGCCATCTCATCAAAAATACTTATCTTGGAGATGAGTTTTTTGTTGGCACGATGTATATTTTCTTCAGTGATAGAGTCAAATGAACCGACTCTTGCCATTGTAGCCATCAAATTGACTTTAAGCTCAGTCAGATGCCTGTTGTCTTTATTGCATACAGTATAGATGTATGCGGCAAATATAAGAGATGCCAAGCATATGATAATGAAAAGAACCATAGCAAAAGGATAGCTGATACCTGTGGATGCGGTAATTATATTGGTTTTACCGGTCTTAAAGATATAAAAAGACATTATCACACTCAGTATTGATAAAATAAGGAAAATCACGGAATATACCTTATTTATAGACTTCTTTTCAGATTCATAGGCTGAAAGGTAGTCGTTGTAACCATTGTTCAGTTCATCCTGAAGCTGTACTATAGTGGACTTATCCATAAAGCCCAGGTCTGAAAGATGCTGTCTTTTGGAGGCAATGCTCTCTATAAGAGTCTCTTTTTGAGCATTTAAGTCCATGATTCTCTTATCTGTGATGGCATCCGCTTCTTTTAATGTCTTTAGATGGCTTGAAAATTCAGGAGAGGAGATTTTCTTTTCCAAAACCCTGATTTCAGTCAAATTTTGGTTATAAGTCTTTGCGGCATCGGGATTTAGAGTGGCGGCAAATGCCTTTTTCTTTTCTTTCAAAAAATCTGACGCCTTGTTGATATTCAAAGACATATTTCCGGTGGTGTTCATATTTGCAATGTAGTTTTTCAACTCTACTACCATCTTTGCATCCGTAGCGGATTTTAACTGTGAGATACTTACAGTATTTGAGTAGGCGGTCTCTGTAAGACCGCAAAGCACTTCTTTTAAAAACTCGGCTGCGCCCTCAACAGGTTTTCCGTCAGTCTCGTTGATGATTGCAAAGGGGGTAGTGGCGGTCTTTGTAAAATCTCTCTCTATACGATATGCCCTGTCGTGGTATGAGAAGCGAAGACTTCCGCCATATATATCACCGTTACCCCAAGGTTTGAACTTGGTCCATGTATCACTTTTACTTGCTCTGCCCTTTGCTCTTTCAAGTCCGTAGAGCATTGCTTTGATGAACATAAATATAGTGGATTTGCCGGCTTCGTTGTATCCGTAGACAATATTCATATTGTCGCCGAATGTCAAATCCTTATTTTTGAATTTGCCGAAGCCGTCTATATGTAAGCTGAGCAGTCTCATGTCTTCCCCCTTTCATCAGTAGTTCTGAGAAGTGCGTTGATACCGTAGTATAGCGCCTTTTTATCAAGTTTGCTCATATTCGGTCTGTCAAGCTCACGTATAAAAAATCCTATCATATCTGACGGATGTTCCGCAAAAAGCTTTGCAAAGTCATACTTCGGCTCGGAGTCGTCTATAATTTCGGCAATTCTCAGTGTAGAGGCTAAAGATTCCAAATCAAATTCGATATCAGGATCTCTAAGCCCCTTTATTTTGAATCTGTATATATTTTGTTTACCTTTTTTGTCTATAGTCTCTGTAAGAGAGGTATGAAGCTCCGAGTTGGTAGTCTCAGGAGTTACATTGATGGTGAGCGATATATATGAAGTATTTGAAATCTTTATAAACTCAAATGCTTTCATAAGCTTGGTTTCATTGTCAATTTCACCGTAATAAATTCCGTGGTCACCGGTTTCAGTCATATCAAGAGGTTCCGGTGAACCGCAGTATGCCATATGCCTGTCAAAAAGTACCTCATGCTTGTGTATATGTCCAAGAGCTATATAAGATGAAGAAATCTTATTGAGTTCATTTTTATCAAACGGCAAATGTGCGGCATCTCCACCATGTAAGAGGAGAATTTTTATTCTGTCGTTTTCACGAATGGAAAGTCCTGAAACGATATTTTCTTTTACCTCCCTGTCATGGTATGAGAAGCCGTAGACTTCCGTATTGATGTCCTGAAAATATACACTGCTGATAGTAGGAGTGGACAAATAAACCACATTCTGAGCCCAAGGGAAGGTAAGTATATTATTGTTTTCTCTTAAGCAGTCATGATTTCCGGCTATGATAACCACCTTTGTATCAGGGATTGTGGAAAAAAGGAAATTGACTTCCTTTAAATCACGACTGAAGGGCTGAGAGTGGAAGAGGTCTCCGGCGATAAGTAAAAGGTCAACTTCACGCTTTTTTGCAACTTCAATAATCTTTTGAAGTGAAGCTTTGACAGCATCCGCCCTCTCCTTGCCCCAAGGTTTATTTGAATCAGGTTTCATACCATAATGAATATCACCTGTATGTATAAATTTCATATGGCTAAAATTTACCTCCCTATTATAATTCGCAATTTCCTACTGTTCTTGGGAATGGAAGTACGTCTCTGATATTTGACATTCCTGTAAGATACATAACGCAACGCTCAAAGCCGAGACCGAAGCCTGAATGTCTGGTGGAACCGTATTTTCTGAGGTCAAGATAGAAGTCATAGTCTTTTTTATCCATACCGAGCTCCTCTATTCTGGCTAAAAGTTTACTATAGTCATCCTCTCTTTGGCTTCCGCCCATTATCTCACCTATTCCCGGAACAAGACAGTCCATAGCGGCTACAGTCTTTTTGTCCTCGTTTTCCTTCATATAGAATGCCTTGATTGCCTTGGGATAATCTGTAACAAAGATAGGTTTTTTAAATACCTGCTCTGTAAGGTAACGCTCATGCTCAGTCTGAAGGTCACATCCCCATGAAATCTTGTATTCAAAGTTGTCATTGTTCTTTTCAAGTATTTCAACAGCTTCGGTATATGTAATTCTGCCGAAGTCCGACTCTGCAACATGGTGTAATCTTTCCAAAAGTCCTTTGTCAACAAACTGATTGAAAAACTCCATCTCAGGTGCCGCATTTTCAAGAACGTAGTTTATTATATATTTTAACATACTTTCAGCCAAATCCATATTGTCACCAAGGTCTCCGAAAGCAAACTCAGGCTCAATCATCCAAAACTCTGCAGCATGTCTTGTAGTGTTTGAATTCTCGGCTCTGAATGTAGGACCGAAGGTGTAGATATCTCTGAACGCCATAGCAAATGTCTCACCGTTTAACTGTCCTGAAACTGTAAGATTAGTTTCTTTACCGAAAAAGTCCTGTGAAAAGTCCACACTGCCGTCTTTATTAAAAGGTACATCCTTAGGATCAAGAGTTGTGACTCGAAACATCTCACCTGCACCCTCCGCATCACTTCCTGTAATGATAGGTGTATGTACATATACAAAGTCTCTTTCCTGGAAGAACTTATGTATTGCATATGCGATAAGAGATCTTACTCTGAATACCGCCTGGAATGTATTTGTTCTCGGACGAAGATGCGGAATAGTTCTAAGATACTCAAGCGTATGTCTTTTCTTTTGAAGAGGATAGTCAGGAGTCGACTCACCTTCTATATCTATATGTGTAGCCTGTATCTCAAAAGGCTGCTTTGCATTAGGGGTTGCGATAAGCATACCCTTTACAATGAGTGCGGCACCGACATTTATCTTTGTCAATTTATTGAATTCAGGGAGTTTATCATTGTATACTACCTGTATTTGTTCAAAATAACTTCCGTCACTTATAACCAAAAAGCCGAATGACTTCGAATCCCTGTTGCTTCTTACCCATCCACCGATTGTGATTTCATTGTCTATATACTTATCCATGTTTTTGTATATTTCTCTCACTGTTGTCAGCTTCATTAGATTTCCTCCTTAATACCACTTAGGCATAGATTTAATAACATCTAATTATAGCATAAAAGACTTTGTTTCGACAACTTAAGAACAAATATTATTTCGGATTTTATACGATATGAATGCTTTATTAAAATCTAACAAAAATACCTTAAAAATTTTGTGCAATTTTTATTGAGAATCTATGCATTAAATAATTGAGAGTCAAGTATATATATTGAATATGAAATTTCGCTAAAACTTAGAAAAAATCGTGTTAAAATAAAATCTTTTATTCACAATCGTGCAAATTTGTGCTATAATTCTAAATGTAAACATAAGGAATTAGCATTAGGCAACGAGGTGTGTACATGATTAAAAAGGAAATGATAGCTATGTTGTTGGCAGGCGGTCAAGGCAGTCGCCTTGGTGTATTGACACACAATGTAGCAAAACCGGCAGTTTCGTTTGGTGGTAAGTACAGGATTATAGATTTTCCATTGAGCAATTGTATCAACTCAGGCGTTGATACGGTTGGAGTCTTGACTCAGTACCAGCCTCTGAGACTGAATACCCATATAGGAATAGGTATTCCGTGGGATTTGGATAGGAATATGGGTGGTGTCACCGTTTTACCGCCGTATGAAAATGCTTCGGGTAGTGACTGGTATTCGGGCACTGCCAATGCGATTTACCAGAATCTTGAATATATGGAGAGTTATAATCCGGATTATGTTTTGATACTTTCGGGTGATCATATATATAAGATGGACTATGAGGTAATGCTTGATTATCATAAAGCAAATAATGCAGACGTGACTATAGCAGCTATGCCTGTTTCGATGGAGGAGGCATCAAGATTTGGAATATTGATAACCGATGAACATAGCAGGGTGACGGAGTTTGAAGAGAAACCTAAACATCCAAGATCAAATCTTGCTTCTATGGGTATATATATTTTCTCATGGAAGGTGCTTAGAGATTCTTTGATTGAGCTTTCAAATGTGCCGGGATGTGATTTTGGTAAACATATTATTCCTCATGTTTTTAATAACGGCGGAAGAATTTTCAGCTATGAGTATAACGGCTATTGGAAAGATGTAGGTACTCTTGAATCATATTGGGAAGCCAATATGGAGCTTGTAGATATTATACCGGAGTTCAACCTTTATGAAGAATACTGGAAGATATATACAAAGGGAGATATTATTACTCCCCAGTATATAGCGGCTACTTCTACTATAAATAAGAGTATCATCGGAGAAGGTGTTGAGGTTTATGGAGAAGTCAACAATTCGGTAATCGGTGCCGGAGTTGTTATTGAAGAGGGGGCTGTAGTTAATGACTCCATAGTTATGAAAGGTAGCAGGATAGGAGCGAACTCCAAGATAAACAAAGCTATCATTGCTGAGAATTCTGTAGTTGGAAAAGATTGCGAGATAGGGGCTTTTGATTATTGTGAAAGCAATTACGATAAAAAAGTATATAATTGTGATCTGGCAGTTATTGGAGAAAAAACAAATATCCCTGATGGCGTTATTATCGGTAAAAATACTGCTATTTTGGGAAATACAACCATAGATGATTATGTGGATAAAAAACTTTTAAGTGGTGACTTCATTGTAAAGGTAGGTGGCAGGTTATGAGAGCAATAGGAATAGTATTGGCGGGTGGAAACTCAAAGAGAATGAAAGAACTGTCCAACAAGAGGGCTATTGCTGCAATGCCTATCGCCGGAAGCTATAGAAGTATAGATTTTGCACTCAGCAATATGTCAAATTCACATGTACAGAAAGTGGCTGTATTTACACAGTACAATTCAAGATCTCTAAACGAACATTTAAGTTCATCAAAGTGGTGGGATTTTGGAAGAAAACAAGGTGGATTGTTTGTTTTTACACCAACTATTACCGCTGAGAGTTCAGATTGGTATAGAGGTACTGCAGATGCGCTTTACCAAAATCTGATTTTTTTGAAAAGATCTCATGAGCCGTATGTTATTATATGTGCAGGTGATGGTGTATATAAACTTGACTATAATAAAGTATTGGAGTATCATATAGAAAAGAAGGCAGATATTACTGTAGTATGCAAGAAAGCGAATGATACAGAAGATTTGACGAGATTCGGTATGGTTTCAATAAATGATGACGGAAGAATAGTCAGTTTTGAAGAAAAACCGATAGTTACAGATTCTGTAAATATATCTTGTGGTATTTACATTATCAGAAGAAGACAGCTTATTGAATTGATCGAGAGAAGCATAGCGGAGGACAGGTATGACTTCGTAAAAGATATCTTGATCAGATACAAGAATTTAAAGAGAATTTATGCATATAAGCTTAATACATATTGGAGCAATATAGCTTCAGTAGAATCGTATTATAAGACTAATATGGACTTTCTTAAGAAGGAGGTGAGGGATCATTTCTTTGTAGAATATCCCGGCATTTATTCTAAAGTTGACGATTTGCCGCCAGCGAAGTATAATCCGGGGGCTAAGGTGTCAAATTCACTTATTGCAAGTGGCTGTATCATAAACGGTACAGTTGAGAACTCAGTTCTTTTTAATAAATCGTACGTAGGTAACGGTTGTATAATTAGGAATTCTGTTATTTTGAATGATGTATACATCGGCGACAATACAGTTATTGAAAATTGTATCGTAGAGAGCCGTGATACAATACGTGCAAATTCGACTTATATTGGGACAGCAGAGCAGGTCAGAATAGTAATAGAAAAAAACGAAAGATACACTCTTTAAGGAGACTAAGGGGGGATTCAAATAATGCAGATTACTGATGTCAGAGTTAGAAGAATTGATAAAGAAGGTAAGATGAAGGCTGTTGTTTCTATCACTTTGGATAATGAGTTTGTTATTCACGATATCAAGGTGATTGAAGGTGAAAAAGGATTGTTTATTGCTATGCCAAGCAGAATGGCGGCAGACGGCGAGTACAGAGATATCGCACATCCTATAAATTCTCAGACAAGAGAACTTATTTCGGAGACAGTCATCGGAAAGTATGAAGCAATGTTGCTTGAAGGGGCAGCAGACGTAAATGTATAATTTGTTGAGTGTGAAATTTATATAATGAAGTTTTTGGGGGCTGTGTAAACAGCCCCTGTTTGCGTTCTGTATAATTTTACTAAGCTTGATAGATTGGAGTTTTCCTGTTATAATCAAACTGAGCTTTCTTAATGAAAGTATAAGAGTTTTGTCTTGGATGAATTAAGACATTATTTTGATATAATGGAGATACTATGAAAAATAAAAAAAATACAAAAGCACTATTAGTAAAGAATATAAGTTATTCGCTTATAGTCTTGGTATTTTTACTTGTAATATTACTTGTTGCACCGGGTAAAGGCTGTGGTGCAATAATTTTTTTACTTGCACTGTTGGCAATAGTGTACACTGTCATATGGTATGTCAGATTATCTAAGAATATGTCAAACTATATGGTGGAGTATTCAATGGCAAATGAGAATACGCAGAATATATTCTCACAGGATCTTGACATTCCGTATGCTTTGATGGATAAAAAGGGTATTATTGCGTGGAGAAACAGAGCATTTAACTGGCTTGTGCAAAAGGACAGGCTTTCAAAAAGGGATATCCATGCAATGTTTGAAAACATCACGGCGTCGGATATAGAAGATATTGCCTATAAGGCGGATTTTCACGGTGAATATCAAGGTAAGAAGTACAGGATCAGAATAACAAGATTATATATAGAGGAATCGTTTGTTTATACGGTATGTCTCTTTGATGAGACCGACTTGGTGGAATTGAGGATTCAAAAGGAAAATTCAAAATTTGTAGTCGGACTTATGTATATGGACAACTATGATGAGGCTATGGAAAGCGTAGAAGAGGTAAGACGCTCACTTTTGGAGGCTCTGATTGACAGGAAGATAAATCAGTATATAAACGGATTCAACGGTATTGTAAAAAAACTTGAAAAGGACAAGTTTTTCTTTATTATAAATAAGGAAAACTTGGACTCTGCAATAAGTGTAAGGTTTGACATCTTGGAGGATGTAAAGACTGTAAATATCGGCAATGAAATGAGTATCACTTTGAGTATAGGTATAGGATACGGAAGTGAGAATCTTGCAAGAAACTATGAACTTGCAAGGATGGCTATGGATATGGCGCTTGGAAGAGGTGGAGATCAGGCTGTAGTAAAGACTGAGGATGATATCAGGTACTTCGGCGGTAAGGCTCAGACTGTAGAAAAGCAGACCAGAGTGAAAGCCAGAGTAAAGGCTCATGCATTTAAAGAGCTGCTTGAGAATAAAGATAAGGTCATCATAATGGGGCATAAGATGCTTGATATGGATGCCTTCGGTGCTGCAATAGGTATTTGGAGAATTGCTACACATCTTAATAAAAAGGCATACATACTCAGAAGTGATGTAAATCCGTCAGTAAGGCCGATGATAGAAAAGTTTAAGGCGCCTGAATACCCTGAAGATTTGTTTATATCCGAGGAAAAAGCGCTGAACAGTCTGACAAACGACTCCTTGGTAGTGGTGGTGGATGTTAACAGACCGAGTATAACAGAGGGACCTTCGCTTTTAAAGAAAGCAAAGAATATAGTGGTACTTGACCATCACAGGCAGAGTTCCGAAATTATCACAAATGCGACACTGTCATATGTGGAGACTTTTGCATCATCCGCTTGTGAGATGGTTTCAGAGATAGTACAGTATATATCTGACGATATTAAGCTTAAGACTTTGGAAGCCGATGCGATGTATGCGGGTATTGTTATAGATACACAAAATTTTAATGTTCAAACCGGTGTAAGAACCTTTGAGGCTGCCGCATTTTTGAAAAGAAGCGGTGCGGATGTGACAAGAGTCAGAAAGATGTTCAGAGAAGATGCCACAGATTACCTCGCTAAGGCCGAGGCGATACATAATGCTGAGATATATGAAAATTATTATGCTATAAGTGAATGTGACTCTGCAAATACGGCATCACCTACTTTGGTATGTGCTCAAGCTGCAAATGACCTTTTGAATATAAAGGGAATAAAGGCAAGCTTTGTTTTGACATTATATAATGATGTCATATATATCAGTGCCAGATCCATGGATGAGGTAAATGTACAAACAATCATGGAAAAGCTTGGAGGTGGAGGACATCGCTCCGTTGCCGGAGCACAGATAAAAGAGGGAAGTATAGAAGATGCTAAGAACTTTGTAAAGAAGGTTTTAAAGGAATTGATTGAGAGAGGTGAAATATAATGAAAGTTGTTTTATTGGAAGATGTAAAATCTTTAGGAAAAAAGGGAGAAATAGTAGAAGTAAGTGAGGGCTATGCCAGAAACTTTATTATACCTAAGAAAAAAGGTGTGGAAGCCAATAATGTGAACTTAAATACATTCAAGCTGCAAAAGGCAAATGAGGAAAAAATAGCAAAAGAAAAACTTGAGACTGCAAAGGAACTTGCTGCAAAGCTTAATGAAGCAAGTATATCTTTGACAATAAAGGGCGGAAAGGACGGAAGAGCCTTCGGTTCCGTGTCTTCAAAGGAGATTGAGGAGGCTATAAAGGAACAGCTCGGTCTTGAAATAGATAAGAAGAAGCTTGTTATCGGTGAGCCGATAAAGACATTCGGAAATCACGAGATAAAGGTAAAGCTACATAAGGATGTTACAGCAAGCTTGAATGTAAAAGTTGGAGAAGAATAATGGAAGAAGTTCCGGTTAACAGGGTGATGCCCAACAGTATGGATGCAGAGAAAGCTGTTCTCGGCTCTATGCTACTTGACAGAGAAGCTACGGCAACCGCTATAGAGATACTTGAGGGAAACGATTTTTACAGTAAGGCGTACGGTTTGTTATTTGAATGTATGGTGGAACTTTTCAATGAGGGAAAACCGATAGACTTGGTTCTTATTCAAAACAAATTGCTTGAAAAGCAGGTACCTCCGGATATAACGAGCCTTGATTTTTTCAGAGGAATAATGGATTCTGTGCCTACTTCGGCAAATATAAAGAGTTATTCCAAGATAGTGAAGGACAAGTCAAATCTTAGGAAGCTTATAAGGGTGTCACAGGACATAGTAAATGAATGCTATATAGGTGAAAAGAGTGTCGATGAGCTGTTTGCAAAGACTGAAAATGAAATATTTAAGCTTTTGGAGACCAAAGAGACTAAAGATATAGTACCTATAGACGAAGTTGTGCTGAATGTACTGGATAAGATTGAAGCCGCGTCAAAAAACAGTGAGACAGTTACCGGTATTCCTACAGGTTTCATTGATTTGGATTGCAAGACCAGCGGATTGCAACCTTCAGACCTTGTTTTGGTTGCTGCCAGACCTTCTATGGGAAAGACTGCATTTGTGCTTAATATAGTGCAAAATATTACTATGAAAAAGAAGATATCCTGTATGGTATTTTCACTTGAGATGAGTGCGGAGCAGCTTGTAAACAGGCTTTTAAGCATGGAGAGCAATGTTGATTCACAGAAACTTAGAACAGGTAATCTGAATGATAATGACTGGAACAGCCTGATAGAGGGTGCTGTGAATGTAGGTTCTTCTACACTTGCTATTGATGATACTCCGGGTATCTCTATAAATGAGCTAAGATCAAAATGTAGGAAGATGAAGCTTGAGAAGGGGCTTGATATTATAATCATTGATTATTTGCAGTTGATGAGCGGAAGCGGCAAATCAAATGTAAGCAGACAGCAGGAGATTTCGGATATTTCAAGAAGCCTTAAAGCTTTGGCAAGAGAGATGGAGGCTCCTGTGATTGCATTGTCACAGCTTTCAAGAGCCTGTGAGACAAGGCCTGATCACAGACCTATGCTTTCAGACCTTAGAGAGTCGGGCGCTATAGAGCAGGATGCCGATGTTGTTATGTTCTTATACAGAGATGACTACTACAATAAAGATACTGAACATCCCAATGAGGCTGAAGTAATTATTGCAAAGCAAAGAAACGGTGCAATAGGTACTATAAATCTTGTATGGAAGCCGGATATAACAAAGTTTGTAAATATGGCGAGATAAAATGTCTCGCTTTTTTTGTACTCAAAAATATTTTTACAATAAAAAAGGACCTGCGAAGCAGGTCCGTGATAAGCAATTATTACCTGAGCAAGTAATAATTAAGCTATAATAGCCTCTGTTGGGCAAACTGAAGCACAAGTTCCGCAGTCGATGCAGGCATCAGCATCGATGTTGTACTGTGTATCTCCCTGTGAGATAGCACCTACAGGACACTCACCCTCACAAGTTCCGCAACTAACGCACTTATCTGTAATTGTATATGCCATTGAATTTTCCTCCTAAAATTTATATGTTTCTCTTACTTGATGCCATTCTAATATATATCTTAGAAAATGGCAAGAGGTATTTTTGATGTATTGAATAAAATACAAGTTAGTAAGGTACTACTAACTATACAAATTATACAATGATTATATGATTGTTTTCAACCAAAATCCGTTGGCTTGCTTTTAAGAGGTTTTTAGTATATAATAACTAATCAAGTTTAAGAAAAAGGGGAAATAACAATGACCTTATTGGAAAATTGGAGAAATAAAGCTTACGGAGATGCAACAGATAATAAGCAAAAAGAAGAGATTTGGAAGAATTACTTTTTGGTTGAAAAAGGAATCTATGAAAAGATTCTTAGCAACCCTAAGGATGTTGTCACTTGTACCGTAGCTGAGTTGGCGGCAAGATTTGACACAGATATAGAGACTGTCACAGGTTTCTTAGACGGAATAAACGATTCACTAAGTAAGCCTAATCCTATTGAAGAGATGAAAGAGGATACTACAATCAGTCTTGATATCGACCTTGAAAAGCTCTACTACAATATGGTGGAAGCTAAGGCGGATTGGCTTTATAACTTACCGCAGTGGGACAGCCTTTTGAGTGAAGAAAAGAGAAAAGAACTTTATAAGACTCAAAAGAAGAGCGGAACTGTAGTAAAAGAAAAGAAAGTCGGCAGAAACGATCCTTGTCCTTGTGGAAGCGGCAAGAAGTACAAGTTCTGCTGCGGCAAAAACTAAATAGAGGTAGCATTTTAGGTGGCGGTTTGACTGTCACCTAAAATTTTAAGGATAAATAATGGAACAGTATACAAACTTTGCAAAAGTATATGACTTATTCATGGATAATGTACCCTACGAAAAATGGATAAAGCAGATAAAAGATATATTACAGGCTGAAAATATATATGACGGACTTATATGTGATCTGGGCTGCGGAACAGGAGCCATAACCGAGGGTCTTGCAAACAGCGGCTATGATATGATCGGTATAGACAATTCATACGATATGCTTGATGTTGCAATGGAGAAAAAAATCGAATCGGGGAATGATATATTGTATTTGTGTCAGGATATGAGAGAATTTGAACTTTACGGTACGGTAAGGGCTGTAGTCTCAAGATGTGACAGTTTAAACTATATACAAAGCCTGAAGGATTTGAAAAAAGTGTTTGCGCTTGTGAACAATTATCTTGATCCGAACGGGCTGTTTATCTTTGATATGAATACTGTATATAAGTATCAAAATATATTAAGCGACAATACTTTTGCGGAAGTAAGAGATATGGCCGGATTTATATGGGAAAATTCATATGACAGTGAAAACAGGATAAATGAATATGATTTGAATCTGTTTATAAAGCTTGAAGGCGATACATACAAAAGGTTTGAAGAGAGACATGTACAAAAAGCATTCACATTTGAAGAGATAGTATCCGCCATAGAATCAAGCAAGATGGTGCTTGAGAGATATGTTGATGCCGACAATCAAAAGTTGGTAAGTGAGAGTACGGAGAGGATACTTTTTGTAGTTAGAGAGAAGGGTAAATAAATGAAAGATTATATGGTGAAAGCCACGGCGGCAAACGGTTATATAAGAGCGTTTGCAGCTACAACAAAGGATTTGGTTGAAGAGGCAAAAAATGACCACAATACATCACCTGTAGCCACTGCGGCGCTTGGAAGAATGCTTACAGCCGCCGCAATGATGGGAAGTATGATGAAGGGAGAAAAGGACCTTCTTACATTAAAGATAGAAGGCGACGGTCCGCTTGGAGGAGTGATTGCCACCGCGAACAATCACGGAGAGGTGAAGGGATATCCTTTCAAGCCTACAGTACTTATACCTGCCAATGCCAAGGGAAAGCTTGATGTGGCCGAGGCAATCGGTGTCGGACTTATGAGCGTAATAATGGATACAGGTATGAAAGAACCTTATGTAGGTCAGGTGGCGCTGCTCTCAGGTGAGATAGCTGAGGATTTGACATACTACTACGCTACAAGTGAGCAGACTCCGTCAAGCGTAGGTCTTGGAGTGCTTTTAAATAAGGACAATACTATAAAAGCTTCAGGCGGATTTATAATACAGCTTATGCCGGGATGTCCTGACGAGGTAATAGATAAACTTGAAGAAAAGATAAACAGCTTAAGTCCGGTTACAACAATGCTCAGTGAAGGAATGTCGCCAAATGATATATTAAAGCATATCTTGGGTGATATGGACCTTGAATTTACTGAAAGTCTTGATCTTTCATTTAAGTGTAACTGTAACAAAGACAGAATAGAAAAAGCGCTTATAAGTGTGGGAGAGAAAGAACTGAAAGAAATGATAGACGAGGGTAAACCTATAAAGGTGAAGTGTCATTTCTGTAATAAGGCATATGAGTTTAAGGTAAATGAGCTTGAGGATATGTTAAAGAAAGCTACATCAAAGTAGTTAAAATGTGGTTACGGAAATAAAAAAGAGCTCTGTAAAGAGCTCTTTAAACATATATGATTACCTAACGACTGTAACATTTACAGCCTGCGGACCCTTGGCACCCTCTGTCAAATCATATTCAACTGAGTTGCCTTCATCAAGAGTCTTAAATCCGTCCATGTTTAAATCAGAAAAATGTACAAATACATCATTTCCACCTTCATCTGAGATGAAACCGTAACCTTTCTGGTTATTAAACCACTTAACTGTACCTCTGTTCATAATAATGCCTCCAAATAAATAAGTGTAACCACAGAAAAAAGTTAAATAGCTTGCAAGACTACAGGCTCAATAACCCACTTTAGGGATAATTATAAGTCGTTCTTTGTTTTGATGAAAGTAAAACTTTCTATCATCAAGCATTCTAGTGGTAATTTTTATCTGCAATATTATGTTACCATAGAATGTATGGATTGTCAAATATTTTAATTAGAGGAGATAGATATTTATGCATAATAACAGTGTATTTAATCATTTGAAGACTATAAATAAACATAAGGCTCTTGTAATGGACCTTTGTTTTAAAATTGGCTTAATTAAGCAAGGTTTACTACACGATTTAAGCAAATATTCGCCTGAAGAGTTCTTAATCGGTATCAAATATTACCAAGGTGACAAGAGTCCAAACTCGGCGGAGAAGCTTGAAAAGGGCTATTCAAGCTCCTGGCTGCATCATAAAGGCAGAAATAAACACCACTTCGAGTACTGGATTGACTACGGAAAAGACATGAAAGACGGCCTACAAGGTATGAAAATGCCTTTAAAATATGTGCTTGAGATGTGTTGTGACAGAATAGCCGCATCAAGAGTGTATTCCGGAAGTGAATATACAACAGACGTTCCATGGAACTATTACAGCAAAAGAAAGGACTATATGGATATCCACAAGGATACAAGAGCTTTACTTGAAAAGATTCTTCTTATAAATAAGAATGAAGGAGAAAAGAGGGCTTTGGCTTATATGAGATGGATGTTGAAACACCCATATTTATACTAAAAAATATTTATACCATATAAAAATTTATTTGAGATATACAATTAAAAGTAATACAAAACCCTTATAATCATGTTTTATAAGGGTTTTATAAATTATAGAGCTTATTTATATAATTTTATATCAATTTTCTGAATAATCCAATCATTGTTTTAAAAGTTTAAATTGTTTGAGCATTTCGATGGCATACTCTCTGAAAAAGACCTTGTCTGAAAAATCAAGCTTTGCTAAATTTATGTATTTTTCTTTAGATTTATATTCTTTTTTAAAGATTTCACCAACTGAATCTGTATTAAAACATGGAATATACTCGGCAAATTGCTTTATATAGGCGGTTTGCCTTGTAGCTTTCTTTTTTACGCTTTTATCTACAAATTCACCTATACTTTTATGTATGGCATAGTCTTCAATTGTCAGATAATAGTAGTCTTTGTAGTTCTCAAAGAAAAATTTCAGCTCACACTTAAGTATAGGAATATCAAATATAAGTTTATTCTCTGAAGCATTTAAAAATATTTCATCTTCAATACTCAATTTATAATCAAGGTACTCATTGCAGGTATAATAAAGCGTGAGAAAGTCCTCATTCTTTTTTAAATCCGAGAGTGTAAAGTTTGAATTGAAAAAATCTACAAAGGAGAGCATCTCAACGACCTTAAGCATACCGAGCAAATCTTCTTCATTGTGTAAGAGTAAAAGATGCAGGAGTTTTTCGTCACGGCTGTTTATATAGTCGAAGTAAAATTTTATAAGCGTACCGCCGTCATACTTATCTTCTCTGTAAAGACCCTGAAACTCTTCCAATGACTTTTGATTCATCCTATCAAGCCCCAGAGGTTTTTTTAAATATCTAATACTTTTGTAGATATCAAGGCTTTTGTAACTTTCAAGCGGGTTAAAAAGGTAGTACTGCTTTGAACATTCTCTGATATAAGGTAAATCAAAGCCGTCACCGTTAAAATTTATCAGTGTATCAAAATCTGCGGCATATTCAAAAAAAGCCTGTAAAACGGCGGTTTCATCAGAGAGACTCTCACAAAACCACTGTTTGAATATAATAGTATCATTATCGACATTGATGCTGCCTATAAGATACAGGTTTGAGTTTTTGGGACTGAGTCCGGTAGTTTCTATATCAAAAAACAGCAGCCTTTTGATATCACCGATTTTTGATAAATCGTATTTTATATTATTTTTAAATTTCTTTGTTATCTCTTTCATATCTGTATTATAATAGTTATTTACAGGTAAATCAAGAAATTGCGAAAGTATGTTCGATTCTAATTGATTTATAATCCTGTAGTATGTTATGATAAAGTACAAAATAAATGTAACAGATTTTAGGAAGAGCTATGATTGCATATATAAGAGGAATTGTAACTGAAAAGAATATAAATACCGTAGTGGTGGAATGTAGCGGAATAGGATATGATATTTTTGCTACAGGCAGAGATATTGATAAGCTTTCAAAGGGCAGCGAGGTGCTTATACATACATATTTGAGGATTTCGGAGGATGCACATACGCTTTACGGCTTTTTGAATAAGGATGATATTGATATGTTTAAAAAGCTTATCGGTGTAAACGGAGTGGGACCGAAGGCGGCTTTAAGCATTATGTCCACATTAAGCGGTTTTGACCTTAAGATGGCTATAGTGTCTGAAGATCACAAGGCTATCAGTGCGGCTGTAGGTGTGGGAGTAAAGATTGCAAAAAAGATAATCCTTGAACTTAAGGAAAAGGTGGATATAGACGGCATCGCTTCCACAAAAGTAAATAATATGGAAGGAAGCTCGGTTGCCACAGAGGCGGTTGAAGCACTTGTATCACTCGGCTATTCAAGCAGTGAAGCTTATAAGGCTGTAAAAGATATTGAGATTAAGGATGGAGATACGACTGAGGATGTATTGAAGCTTGCGTTAAAGAAGATGGCAATATTCTAAGTGAAGTGAGTGTGAAGATGGAAAAAAGGATAATTTCAACTGAAATAACAAAAGAAGATAAGCAGATAGAAAAGAGTCTTAGACCGCAGTTTTTAAGTGAATATATCGGTCAGGAGAAAATCAGAAAAAATCTTAAAGTATATATAGATGCTGCCAAGCTTAGAAAAGAGAGTCTTGACCATGTGTTGTTTTACGGTCCTCCGGGACTTGGAAAGACTACACTTTGTAATATAATAGCAAACGAGATGGGTACAAATCTTAAGGTGACGTCAGGACCCGCTATTGAAAAACCCGGTGATATGGCCGCTATATTGAACAATCTGAATGAGGGGGATGTGCTTTTTGTAGATGAGATACACAGGCTCAACAGGCAGGTGGAAGAGGTATTGTATCCTGCGATGGAAGATTTTGTGATAGATATTGTGATAGGTAAGGATGCCGGAGCCAGAAGCATCAGACTTGATTTGCCGAAGTTTACTTTAGTGGGAGCTACCACAAGAGCGGGTCTGCTTACGGCACCGCTGCGTGACAGATTCGGTGTGGTACAAAAGCTTGAATTTTATAATACCGACGAGCTTAAGGAGATAGTGAGACGCTCCGCAACGGTGCTTGGCGTGGAGATAGATGAGAGCGGTGCCATAGAGATTGCAAGAAGAAGCCGCGGCACCCCGAGACTTGCAAATAGGCTCCTAAAGCGAGTCAGAGATTTTGCACAGGTAAAATACAACGGAGTAATTGATAAGAGTGTGGCTGATTTTGCACTTGATACTTTGGATGTGGACAAGCTTGGACTTGATAACAACGATAGAATGATTTTGCTTACAATAATAGAAAAATTTGGCGGAGGTCCTGTAGGACTTAATACCTTAAGTGCAGCTATAGGAGAGGATGCAGGCACACTTGAGGAGGTATATGAGCCGTATTTGCTGATGAACGGACTTATAAACAGAACGCCCGGAGGAAGGATTGCGACTGAGAATGCATATATCCACTTGGGTATTGAAATGAAAGGTTGATGATGAAGATAACAGAGCTTTTGGCACCTGCCGGCTCATATGAGAGCTTAGTGGCGGCGGTCAATGCGGGAGCGGATGCGATATATATCGGAGGAAAGAAGTTTTCTGCAAGAGCGTATGCAAACAATCCTGATGAGGATGTACTTATAAAGGGTATTGAATATGCACATACTTTCGGTGTAAGTGTATATATGACAATCAATACACTTTTTAAAGAAAGTGAGATGGATGAACTTTTCGACTACATAAAGACCTACTACAATGCGGGTATTGATGCCGTAATTGTACAGGATTTGGGAGTATTTGAGTTTATCAGAAAGCATTTTAAAAAGCTACCCATACATGCCAGCACACAGATGACAATTACAGGAAGCTACGGTGCAATATTTTTGAAAAACATCGGTGCGAGCAGAATAGTTCCTGCCAGAGAGATATCACTTGCAGAGATAAAGGATATCGACAGTAAATGTGATATAGAGATAGAGTGCTTCGTACATGGAGCGCTCTGTTACTCATACTCGGGTCAATGTCTTATGAGCTCCATAATAGGAGGAAGAAGCGGCAACAGAGGCAGATGTGCACAGACTTGCAGACTGCCTTATGACCTGTATGAAAACGGTAAGAAGTTAAACAAGTCTGATGAGAGGAATCTTTTAAGCTGCAAAGATTTATGCAGCCTTGATATTTTGCCGGATTTGATAGAGTCAGGGATTGACTCGCTGAAGATAGAGGGCAGAATGAAGGCTCCAAGGTATACAGCAGGAGTTGTAAGTATATGGAGAAAGTATCTTGATTTGTATAATTCAAAGAAAAGAGTCGGATATAAGGTAGATAATAAAGACAGAAAACTTTTGCTTGACCTTTTTGACAGAGGCGGACAGACTGAAGGCTATTATAAGGAACATAACGGCAGGGATATGATTGCCGTACATGAAAAACCTGTAAACAAAGAGGTGAACGCGGATTACTTTGAATACCTTGATAAGACATTTGTAGAGGGCAAGAAAGTGCTGCCTGTTTTGGGAACGGTAAAGATTAAAAAAGATATGCCTATAAGCTTTGAAGTAAGTGTGAACAATCTAAGAGATGCTTACGGCAGGCAGGAGCAGCTAAAGAGTATATCCATAGAAGTGTCGGGTGAGGTACCTCAGCTTGCAAAGACCAGAGCAAGTACTGTCGGTGATGTTGAAAAACAGCTTAAAAAGACAGGTAATACTCTATTTGCATTTGAAAGCCTTTATATTGATATGGATGAGGGCTTATTTATCCCTGTAAAGACTTTAAATGAATTAAGGAGAGAAGCGCTTGATAGGCTATATCAAAAGATATTGGACAGATACAGAAGAGATGACAGTGATGTGCTTAAGTATACAGGGTTTATATATCCGCATTCCGGACCAAAAGATGAAAATAAGGCGGGAATAAAGTTTAATATACTTTGTGAAACCGTGGAGCAAATAGATGCCGCAGTCGACTTTGCAAAGAGTGAGGGGATCGTCTTTGATGAAATAAGTATAGAAAGCGAGCTGATATCTGAGCCTTTACTATATGATAAGATAAAGCCTATAAGAGAGTGTTGTGCCGCGCTTAATCTTTATATGCCGCATATTTTCAGAGATGAGGCCAAGATATTTTTTAACAAGCACTTACAAAGGATAAAAGAGCTTAAGTTTGATAATTTTATAGTCAGAAGCTTGGAAGAAATCTTTTATATTAACGACAATATAGATAATAATGCGAATATTATACTCGATTACAGTATTTATGCATATAATAAGAATACAATAGACTTTTATAATGACAATTTTAACATAAAAAGGCTTACATATCCGCTTGAACTCAATCTGTCGGAGATAAGACGGCTTGATAACCCCGGCAATGAGATGATTGCATACGGAAAGATACCTATGATGGTATCCGCACAGTGCTTAAAGAAGACGACAAAAGGCTGTGACCATAAAAAAGAGATACTTGTTTTAAAGGACAGAAAAAACAGTGAGATGCAGGTGAAAACTCACTGTGATTTTTGCTACAACACTATTTTAAACTCAAAGCCTTTATCAGTCCTAGGCATGGAAAAGGAAGTAAAAAAGATATCGCCAAGTATTCTAAGACTTTGGTTCACTACTGAAAATACAGGTGAAACAAAGAATGTACTGAGAAAATATATAGATGTTTTTTGTAATAATGTCAGTGTTTTAAATATAGATGACTTTACAAGAGGACATCTCAAAAGGGGCATAGAGTGATATGTCCTTTACTATAATGCATCATTGGTTTATACTTCTTTTAGTTATCACTAAAGTGGAGGTGTGCAATGATAGAAGCAACTAGCTGCGGTGGTGTAGTTATATATCATGGAAAGATATTGACCTTATTTAAAAATTATAAAAATAAGTATGAGGGATGGGTTTTGCCAAAGGGGACTGTAGAGCATGGTGAGACATTTGAACAGACTGCACTAAGAGAAGTATATGAAGAGACCGGAGCGAAGGCCCGAATAGTACAATTCATAGGAACAAGCCATTATACATTCAATACGAGTACGGATTTGATTGATAAAAGAGTACACTGGTTTTTGATGAAGGCGGACAGCTATTTTTCAAGGCCGCAAAGAGAAGAGTATTTTGTGGATTCGGGTTATTATAAATACCATGAGTCCTTTCATCTTTTAAAGTTTTCAAATGAGAGGATGATGCTTGAGCGAGGTTACAATATTTATACCGAATTAAAGAGAATTGGGAGATGGAATGATAGATTTTAAAGAGTGTTATGTGATGAATTTTGAAAACGCCATGAGGGGAGCGAGAAATCCTATGAACTCATGGGAAAGATCCGACAGTCACTATGATGAAAACGGTAATTATGTTCTGGGAGAGAACGATCTTTCTCTTGCAAAAAGGCTTAGGAATGCCGGAACAAGCGACCACAGAAAGTATTTAAGGCAGATAATGGTCTCTATAGATATTACGGCTCCTATGTATTGGTGGAAAGAATATGACACCTATAAGGTTGCAACGGTAGCAAACTCCACTTCCACAATGCATAAGATTCATTCGAAACCTTTTGAACTTAATGATTTTTCATATGATCATCTTGGCACAAACAGTCTTAATATTTTGAAAAAACTTATAGATGAACTTGAGAAGATAAGACTTTCATATGTGGAGACTAAGGATAAGGCACTTTGGTATGAGCTGATACAGCTGCTTCCTTCAAGTTATAATCAGATGAGAACCTGTACACTTAACTATGAGACCTTGGTGAATATATACAGGTCAAGAAAAAATCACAAGCTTGACGAGTGGAGGAGCTTTTGTGATTGGATAAAGACATTACCGTATGCAAATGAAATCATTATAGCTGAGGATTGAGATGAATATAATAGTTGCGGTAGATAAAAAATGGAGTATCGGTAACAAGGGAAAACTTTTGGTATCAATACCCAGAGATAAAAAACTTTTCAGAGAAGAGACCACAGGAAAGGTGATAATAATGGGACATAGTACATTGTTATCACTTCCCGGCGCACAGCCGCTTGTAGGAAGAGAGAATATAGTACTGTCAAGAGATAAGTCTCTTTCTATAAAAGGTGCTACTGTTTTAAACAGTGTAGATGCCTGCATGGATTACTTAAAGAAAAACAATATAAAAGACGGTGATGTTTTTGTGATAGGCGGAGAAAGCGTTTATAATGATTTCTTGCCCTATTGTGACATTGCTCATATTACATACATCGACTATGAATATGAGGCTGACAGGCATTTTTTAAATTTGGATATGAGTAATGAGTGGAGTCTTGTTCTTGAGACTGAAGAAGAGACATATTTTGATATACCGTATACATTCAGATTATATAAGAGAAAGTAAATAGGCTTTAGCTACACAAGGGTCTAATACAATAAATATTTTTGAGAGGCAAAAAAGATGGATAAGAAATTTGATTTGTTGACTTTCGGTCAGGCGCTTTTAAGGCTTTCACCGGTAAGAGATGACAGACTGGTAAGAGGAGAAACTCTTATAAGACAGGTAGGCGGAGCGGAACTTAATGTTGCAGTGGGAGCTTCGCTCTTAGGACTTAAGACAGGTGTGATAACGAAGTTACCTTCACATGAGATGGGAGCTTATATAAAGAATACAATCAGATCCTACGGTATAAGCGACGACTATATAATCTATGATAACGGTAAAGATGCAAGAGTCGGAATATATTTTTATGAGCACGGAGCGTATCCAAGAAAACCTAATGTTATCTATGACAGAAAGAACTCATGTTTTGAAAATATAAATATAAATGAGTTTAAGGATGATATGTATAAGTCTACAACCTGTTTTCATACCACAGGTATCACATTGGCACTTTGTAAAAATTCAAGAGAAACAGCCATAGAAATGATAAAAAAATTCAAAGAAAACGGATCCATTATATCATTTGACGTAAACTTCAGAGCAAATCTTTGGACAGGAGATGAAGCAAGACAGACTATAGAGAGGATACTTCCTTTTGTAGATATTTTCTTTTGCTCGGAGGATACCGCCAGACTTACATTTGATAAAAGCGGAGATCTGAAAGATATTATGAAATCATTTACGGAAGAATATCCTATATCAATAGTGGCATCCACACAGAGGGTGGTACATTCTCCTAAGGTACATGATTTCGGGTCTGTAATATACAATGCATATCAGGATGAGTTCTATACCGAAGAACCGTATAAGTCAATTGATGTTGTGGACAGAATAGGAAGCGGCGACGCATATATTGCAGGTGCGCTTTACGGACTTTTACATTACAGACTGGATTGTAAGAAGGCTATAGTATATGGAAATGCATATTCCGCAGTAAAAAATACAATACCGGGTGATGTTCCTTCCTCAAATCTTAACGATATAGATAATATTATTGCGGACCACAATATGACAGACGGCTATAGATCTGAAATGAACAGATAGCGGATAAAGACGATTGTTTTTCAAAATAAACAAAAAATTAACGAAGTATTCTGATATATTGCTCTGAATAGGGTTGGTTTTTTCTTTTTTTTATGTTACTATAGACATGAGATTTTATCTATTTGGAGGAATAAGCAATATGTTTCCTATTGTTAAAAAAAGACAATTAGCTGAAAATATTTATCTTTTTGATGTTTTGGCTAAGAGAGTGGCATCAAAATGTCTTCCCGGCGAATTCGTTATTGTAAAACAGGATGAGCAGGGTGAGAGAATCCCTTTGACTGTCTGTGACTATGACAGAGAAGCCGGAACTGTTACAATCGTTATTCAGGTTATTGGCGGCTCAACCAGACTGATAGCAGACGACTTAAAGGAAGGTGATGAGTTCATGGACTTTGTAGGACCGCTTGGAAATGCAAGTGATCTTATATCGGAGGACATAGAAGAACTTAAGAAAAAGAAGATTCTTTTTGTAGCCGGCGGTCTTGGAACAGCTCCTGTATATCCGCAGGTTAAGTGGTTACATGAAAGAGGCATTAAGGCTGATGTTGTACAGGGTGCAAAGAGTAAGGACTTTGTAATACTTGAGGATGAGCTTAAGTCCGTATCGGACAATCTATATGTATGTACAGATGACGGTTCTTACGGCTTTAAAGGTCTTGTAACAGACAAGATAAAAGATCTTGTGCAAAATGAAGGGAAGAAATATGATCATTGTGTTGTTATCGGACCGATGATTATGATGAAGTTCGTATCACTTCTCACAAAGGAACTTGGTATACCTACAATTGCCAGTATGAATACCATTATGGTAGACGGTACAGGTATGTGCGGTGCCTGCAGACTTTCTGTCGGTGATGAAATCAAATTTGCATGTGTTGACGGTCCTGAGTTTGATGCTCATAAGATTAATTTCAATGAGGCACTTCAAAGATTGCAAATATATAAGACGGAAGAAGGCAAGGAACTTTTGAAGGTTATAGAAGGTGAAACACATCACGGTGGATGTGGCGTATGTGGAGGTGACAAATAATGGCACAGGATATGTGGAAGAAAGTTGCTGTTGCTGAACAGGAGCCTGAGGTAAGAGCTAAGAATTTTGATGAGGTATGTCTTGGATACTCCAAAGAGGAAGCTATGGAAGAAGCTGCAAGATGCTTTAACTGTAAGAATGCAAAGTGTATACAGGGTTGTCCCGTATCAATAAACATCCCCGGATTCATTCAGGAGATATTAAAGGATAATATTGAAGGTGCTTCAGATGTTATAGCACAGTCAAGTTCACTGCCTGCAGTATGCGGTAGAGTTTGTCCGCAGGAAACACAGTGTGAGGGCGTATGTATCAGAGGAAACAGAGGTGAGGCCGTTTCTATAGGTAAGCTTGAGAGATATGTGGCGGACACTGCAAGAAAGATGGGTATCAAGCCTAAGGCAAATCCGAATAAGAACGGTAAGAGAGTAGCTGTAATAGGTTCAGGTCCTGCAGGACTCAGCTGTGCCGGAGACCTTGCAAAGCTCGGATATGAAGTTACCATATTTGAAGCATTACATGAGCCGGGCGGCGTTTTGATCTACGGTATCCCTGAGTTCAGATTGCCTAAGGACGCAGTAGTGCTTCCTGAAATACAAAACGTTATCGACCTTGGTGTAAAGATTGAGACTGATGTTATTATCGGTAAGACCGTTACTATAGATGAACTTCTTGACGAAGAGGGCTTTGATGCGGTATTTATCGGTTCAGGTGCCGGACTTCCTATGTTTATGGGTATTCCTGGAGAGAATGCAAACGGTGTGTTCTCGGCAAACGAGTACCTTACAAGAAACAACCTTATGAAGGCATACAGAGACGACTATCATACACCTATCATCAAGAGTAAGAAAGTATGCGTTGTCGGCGGCGGAAATGTGGCTATGGATGCTGCAAGAACAGCCCTAAGACTAGGAGCTGAAGTACATATCGTATATAGAAGAAGTGAGGCCGAGTTGCCTGCAAGAGCAGAGGAAGTACACCATGCAAAGCAGGAAGGTATTATCTTTGACTTACTTACAAACCCTGTAGAGATTATTGAAGATGAAAAGGGTTGGGTAAAGGGAATGAAGGTTGTCAAGATGGAACTTGGTGAGCCTGACGCAAGCGGAAGAAGAAGACCGGTTGCTGTAAAGGGCAGTGAGTTCGTTATTGACTGTGATACCGTAATCATGTCACTTGGTACTTCACCGAATCCGCTTATCGCAAAGACTACAGACGGTCTTGATATCAACAAGTGGAAATGTATTGAAGCTGATGAAAAGACAGGACAAACATCCAGAAAGGGCGTATTTGCAGGCGGTGATGCCGTTACAGGTGCCGCAACCGTTATACTTGCCATGGAGGCGGGCAGAGCCGGTGCAAAGGGAATAGACGAGTACCTTTCAGGAAAATAATATATAAATAAATAATACAAATTTTGAGCCTTTATCATAGTGTTTTATAAAAATGACTGTGATAAAGGCTTTAGTATTTCTATTTGTTATAGCTACTATAAAAAAATAATATAGGTATTTCAAATGCGTTTATTGACAGACTTATATGAAATAAATATAATGAGATGAGTTTTACTAAATTTTTAGATTTTATGGAGGTATTATGAAGAAGAGAGTATTATTGTCAGCATTGGCATTAACTTTTGGATTGGCACTTACAGCCTGCGGAAACTCAGGTTCTGATAAGGCGGCAGATACAGGTTCAAAGAGCGAGACGGAAGCGACAAAGGCGGACGGAGATGTATTTACTATAGGTTCTACAGGTCCTCTTACAGGAGCTGCGGCATCTTACGGTAACTCTGTAAAGAACGGTGCTACTGTAGCTATTGACGAGATCAATGCTGCAGGCGGTGTAAAGGTTGGAGACAAGACATATAAGCTTGCTCTTAATTTCCAGGATGATGAGGCAAAGGAAGACAAGGCTGTTAACGCATATAACAAGCTTATGGACAGCGGTATAAATGTATATATGGGTGCCGTAACAAGCGGTTCTTCACTTGCACTTACAGATTTGACAGCAAAGGACAATATCTTACAGCTTACACCTTCAGGTTCCGCTAGGGATATCACAAAGAATCCTAACGCATTCAGACTTTGCTTTACAGATCCTCTTCAGGGAAAGATGATTGCGGACTTTGTACTTGATCAAGGATATGAGAGCGTAGCAGTTTTATATAACAACTCGGATGAGTACTCGACCGGTGTTTACGAGGCTTTCAAAGATGAGCTTAATACAAAGGGTCAGTCGGCTCTTATAGTAAATGAGCAGTCATTTACAAATGATGATGTGGACTTTACAACACAGCTTACACAGATCAAGGCTTCAGGTGCAAAGATTATTTTCGTACCTGCATACTATGAGGCGGCTGCACATATCGTACAGCAGGCAAAGCAGCAGGGTATTGATGCGGCTTTTGTAGGTTCAGACGGTTGGGACGGTATCCTCGCTCAGCTTACAGATAAGACACAGGCTGAAGGCGCAGTATTCTTAAGTCCGTTCTTGGCTTCAGATCCTTCTGCAGCTAAGTTTACAGATGCTTATAAGAAGGCATACAATGCAACTCCTGATCAGTTCGCAGCTGACGGATATGATTCAGTATATGTAATCAAGGCAGATATGGAGAAAGCCGGAAGTATTGAGAGTGATGACCTTATCAAGGCTATGACAGAGATCGAGGTTGACGGTATCACAGGAAAAGTATCATTCTCTGCTGACGGTGAGCCGAACAAAGAGCCTAAATTTGTTACTATAACAAACAGTGAGTATCAGCTTTTTGATAATAACTAAAAAAACCGAGAGGACGGGATATATGTCCCATCCTCTTTTTTAACATAGACCTCGGAAAGCTTCCGGCAGCAGCCGGAGGTTTTCCGTAGTTTAGGTAAAGAGGGGTAATGAAATGTTAATTAACTTTATTGAGCAGTTAATAAACGGTTTGAGGACCGGAAGCATTTATGCGTTGATTGCTATCGGCTACACAATGGTATACGGTATAGCCAAAATGATAAATTTTGCCCATGGAGATATAATAATGGTAGGTGCTTACGCACTTTACTTTAGTATATCCGTTTTGGGACTTCCTGTGCCTGTAGCACTTGTAATAACTGTTATTGTGTGTGCGGTACTCGGAGTGGTAATAGAAAAGGTGGCATATAAGCCGCTTAGAAGTGCACCTCCGCTTGCGGTTTTGATTACCGCTATCGGTATGAGCTTCTTTTTACAGAGTGCTTCACTTCTTATATTCGGATCGACACCGATTCCTTTTCAGTCTGTAATTCCGAATGTGAATATAAATGTAGGAACTGTGGTTATTTCAAGTATAACGGTGGTTACTTTGATAGTAACGGCCATAGCTATGATACTGCTTACGTTGTTTGTGAATAAGACAAAGATGGGCTCGGCAATGAGAGCGGTATCTGAGGACAAGGGTGCTGCAGAACTTATGGGAATCGATGTAAACAGTACAATTTCACTTACATTTGCTATAGGTTCGGCACTTGCTGCAGTTGCAGGTGTACTGTATATATGTCAGTATCAGTCTATGAAGCCTACACTTGGAGCACTTCCGGGAATCAAGGCGTTCGTAGCGGCTGTACTTGGAGGTATAGGAAGCATACCGGGTGCGATGCTTGGAGGAATATTGCTTGGACTTATTGAGAGTGTTTCAAAGGCATATATCTCAACCGAGCTTGCAGATGCCATTGTTTTCGGAGTTTTGATTGTAGTGTTACTGTTCAGACCGTCAGGACTTTTGGGTAAGAAAAAGGTTGTAAAGGTATAGGTGATATATGAAGGTAAATAAAAAAACTATAATAAATATAGTAATAATGTTGCTGGCCTATGCATTGGTATTTGTGTTGATAAATTCAGGTGTATTAAGCAGACAGTATAAGTCGCTTATAGTTCCGATATGTGTAAATATAATGTTGGCGGTGTCACTTAACCTGGTAACAGGATTTTTGGGAGAGCTTTCACTTGGTCATGCAGGCTTTATGTCGATAGGCGCATATTCAAGTGCTCTTATTTCTATTGCATTAAGCAATACATTACCGCCTGCACTTGCTTTTTTAACAGCATTGATTTGCGGCGGAATATTGGCTGCATTTTTCGGATTTATAATCGGTGTGCCTGTACTTAGACTCAGAGGAGACTATTTGGCTATAGTGACTCTTGCTTTCGGTGAGATAATAAAGTCGATTATCAACTACCTTAAGTTTACAGGCGGTTCAAAGGGGTTAAGTAAGATACCGCTTTATTCGGATTACAGAAACTTTACCGTAGTATTTATTATAACGGTTATAACCATAGTTTTGATTTCAAACCTGATAGATTCAAGAGACGGAAGAGCGATAAAGTCCATTCGTGACAATGATATTGCGGCGGAGTCTATAGGTATAAACATAAGTAAGTATAAGGTCAGTGCATTTGTTATTGCCGCCGGGTTTGCAGGAATTGCAGGCGCACTGTATGCTCACAATGTAGGTATTATAAAGCCGAGTATATTTGACTACAACAAGTCTATAGAGATACTTGTATTTGTGGTACTTGGAGGTATGGGCAATATTCCGGGTTCTATAATTTCCGCAATAATACTTACATTGCTGCCTGAGTTTTTAAGAGGTGCCGACAATCTGAGAATGTTACTCTATGCAATAGTACTTATTGTAATGATGATATTCAACAACAGTAAATTTAAATCAAGCTTATCTCTTAATAAGACCTTCAGAAAGCTTGGAAAGGAGGAATAGTGCTGGAGTGTAAAAATCTCGGAATACAGTTCGGAGGATTAAAAGCTGTTGACAGTTTTAATCTAAATATAGAAAAAGGAATGTTGTACGGACTTATAGGACCGAACGGTGCAGGTAAGACTACAGTGTTTAACCTTCTTACAGGAGTGTATAAGCCTACAACCGGAACTATAAGACTTGACGGAAAATTGATAAACGGAAAGACGCCTACTCAAATCAACAATATGGGCATTGCCAGAACATTTCAAAATATAAGGCTTTTTTCAAATATGTCTGTACTTGATAATGTTAAGGTGGCACTGCATGAGAAGGTGAAGTATCCGCTTCTTACATCCATGACTCATATGTTCGGCTTTAATAAAAAGGAAAAAGAAATGGATGAGCTTGCAACGGATATACTTAAAGTGTTTTCACTTGATGATAAGAGTGACACTTTATCAGGCAATCTGCCTTACGGTGAGCAAAGAAAACTTGAGATTGCAAGAGCACTTGCTACAAGTCCTTCACTTTTACTGCTTGATGAGCCGGCGGCAGGTATGAATCCGAATGAGACTGAAGAACTTATGGAGACTATCAGACTGATAAGAGACAGATATAATCTTACAATACTTTTGATAGAACATGATATGAAGCTTGTTGCAGGTATCTGTGAGAAACTCTCCGTGCTTAACTTCGGTACGGAGCTTGCAAGCGGTACGCCGAGTGAGGTACTTAACAACCCTGAAGTTATCACAGCATATTTGGGAGAATAGGAGGGACTATGGAAATATTAAAAGTAAATAACCTGGTCGTAAACTATGGAATGATAAAGGCTGTAAAGGGTGCAAGTTTTTTTGTAAAGCAGGGTGAGATAGTGGCGCTTATAGGTGCCAACGGTGCCGGAAAGACTTCCATATTGCATACGATTACAGGACTTTTGAGTGCAAAAGAAGGAAACATAGAGTTTGAAGGTAAGGATATCACAAAAACCAAGGCACATGATATTGTTAAGCTCGGTATGGCACATGTTCCGGAAGGCAGAAGAGTCTTCGGAGATTTGACTGTACTTGAAAATCTGAAACTCGGAGCATATATAAGAAATGATAAGGCTGCCGTAGAAGAGAGTCTTGAAAAGATATATAAGAGATTCCCGAGACTTGCGGAGAGAAAATCTCAGCTTGCAGGTACACTCTCAGGGGGTGAGCAGCAGATGCTTGCAATGGGCAGAGCGCTTATGAGCAATCCTAAGGTAATAGTAATGGATGAGCCTTCAATGGGACTTTCTCCGCTGTATGTAAATGAGATATTTGATATTATAGAAGAAATACATAAGAGCGGAACCACGGTACTTTTGGTGGAGCAGAATGCAAAAAAGGCACTCGGTATTGCGGACAGAGCCTATGTACTTGAGACCGGAAATATAGTATTGGACGGAGATGCCAAGACATTGATGAATGACGACAGTGTAAAAAAGGCATATCTCGGAGAATAAAAAAGAGGACACATCTGTGTCCTTTTTTATTCTATACCTCCGAGAAGTTTTTTCATAATATACTGATAGATGTCCTGACTGCATGAACGCCAGTTATTGGTCATAATGGTGGCCTGTTCTTCGTCAGGTGAGTTGATTTCGATATTGATAAGCGGGGTTTTGCCTTCAAGCACTTCACAGTGTACTATGAGGTCATTGCCCGGAAGCTTATAATATTCGGCCGTGGTGGAAACTTCGTTTCGCATACGAAACTTGTTTTCCTGTATAAATTCGTTTATATCGGTAATAATGGCAGGTGAAATTTGATTTCCGAAGAATGAAAGAGCTTCCTCACCCTCCTTTGTCATCTCATATCTTGATGTATTGTTGATATTTTCCACAATTATAAGGTTCGCTTCAAGCAGCTCTGTAAGAGCCTGCTGAACAATAAAATATGTGGTATATTCCTTGCTGACAAAAAAGTCTGATATATTTGAGTTGGTAAGCGGGAATTTCACTTGCTTTAACATATATAGTATCATCAATTTGTATAATGTCATAGGTTCTGAGAGCATCATGTGACCTCCTGTGTATTATAAAGATTTTACAACAAATACATAGGTCTGTAAAGCACAATGCCGACTTATATAATTGATATAGTAATTAGGATATTTTTATGTTAAAATGTGACTTATGGTTTATAGAAGAGGTGTATAGATGAGAGAGCGAATCAATCGTTTGGCAAAGGGTATTATAGAAGAAGAATTACCGATATTGGTCTGTGAGCCGAGTAATATAGACCTGCCTATAAAGGTGGATGAAGCAGTTCGCTTTGAAATAGAAGTAAGAAGTGACAATAAGATACCTTTAAAGGGAGTAGCCTACTCTGACAATATAAGAGTGAAAGTGGTAGATGCGACCTTCGGCGGGATAAAAAATGTACTTGTACTTGAGATCAATTCTAAAAATCTGAACAGTGATGAAAAGATAGAGGGCAGCATCACCTTGGTTACAAATGCAGGTGAAAGAGAGATACCCTATATTTTCTATATAAAAAATACAGATACAGTGCTGGTACTTAATTCATTAAAGACTGTAGACGATTTTATGGTCATTGCAAAAGAAGATATGAGTATTGCACTGGCTATTTTTATGTACAAAGATTTTTGCAGCTCAAGTTTTATGAGAGATATAAAACTGCAAAAATTATATGAAACCCTAAGCAGGGGCGATGATTTCAGATCAAATCTGGAAAACTTCTTACAGGCTGCAGGTAATAAGGATGCTGTAAGTTTTCAACTTGAGAACAGTCAGCTTGATTTTGCAAGTGTGGAAGAACAAAAGACATCTTCCATAAAAGTCTACAAGGAAAATTGGGGACTCCTTGACATAGATGTTTCCACCAATGCAGGCTTTATAAAGCTTGGTAAGGATAAAATAAAGAATGAAGACTTTGTAGACAATATATACGAACTGGAATTCACCATAGATCCTAATCTCTTGGACGATAAGAAAAATATCGCAAATATAAACTTTAAAAACGGGCTGAACGAGAAGAAACTTGAGATAGTAATTAATAAAAATCTTGAAAAGGAATATCAAAGAGAGGCCAGACTGTTTGAAAGAAAACAGTGGATAAACTACTTTAAGCTCAGAATGGAATTTGAGCTCAGCAATGAAAAACTCAAAAAAAATGAGATACTCTTTAAGATGCTTGCAGTACTTGACAGATTGCTTGTAAGCACATATAAGAGTCTTTTGGTCAAACTCTTAAAGGCTGAAATATTTCTTATGCAAGGTGATAAGGCGGGAGCAAAGTCCACTATAAACAGTATCGACTCAAGAATAAAAGAAAACAAGCATGAGCTTAGAGACGAGTATTTGATTTTGGAGTATTTGGACACATATATGTATCCGGATGCCGAAAAGATAAGAGACCTTTGCAAGCTTGTAAAGGATTTATATAAAAAGGACCACTCAATAATAGAGCTTATACTTATACTTAATCTGGATCCTACACTTGCCGACAATCCTTCAGAAAAGCAGAAGTTTTTAAAGAGAGCTTTTGAACTTGGTGACAGGTCATGTATTTTGATGATGGAGTATGCAAGATTGCTGTGCAAGAATCCGCATCTTTTAAGCAGTTGCGGAACTTTGGAGGTTTTGGCGTTAAGCTTCGGTATCAGAAACAATTTGATATCCATAAGTCTTTCCGAAAAGATTTTGGAAGTTGTAAGAGATACAAAGAAGGTAAACGGTGCGATATTAAATATTTTGATTTCAATATATAATGCACTTCCAAGCAATGAACTGCTACAGGATATCTGTGAGATATTTATAAACGGAAATGTAAGAAAGAGCTATGTCAATAAATGGTATGAAAAATGCATTGAAAAAAGACTTGAAGTAGACAAAATATATGAGTATTTTATCTATTCACTGCCTGAAAGATACGATGCACCTATGCCTGAGGAGGTACTTAAGTACTTTGAGAGAATCAACTCAATGGCCGAGGACTTTAAGCTCAGGATATTTGAAAATGTTGTGGAGTATTATCCGCACAACAGTGAGATATACAGAGCATATATAAAGAGAATAAAGATATTTACAATTGACAATGCGATGAAGCTTAAGATGGATTCACATCTCACCAATATCTATTCGGGAATACTTGAAGAGGACGATATAGATGAGAGGCTTGCAAAGATAATTCCTTTCTTGATGAATTCATATGATATATATGTTCCGGAAGACGGAGCAAAGGCTATTATAGTGGTATATCCTGAGCTTAACGGCGAAAAGATATACGAATTAAAGAATAAAAGAGCTTATGTGGCACTTTATTCGGAGAATGCCGTTATTTTGATTGAAGATGAGTTCGGCAACAGATATTACTCAAAGGATATGGTTGTAGATAAGATTTTCTATATGCAAAACCTTATTGACAAGGCATATGAGATAGACAAAAGCCATGATATGCACAGGCTTGAAAAGCTTGACAAGATAGCTGACGGAGTCGGAATAGACCTTGAGGATGTGTCACTGATTGAGAGTGCCGTTGAAGAGATAGATATTGACCAAAGATTCAGAAACAAGCTGATGTCAAGACTTATAGAGTACTTCTGGAAGTCGTTCAAAGAAGTTGATGATATAGATTTCGACCTCCTCAATAAAACAGGTACAATGAGCCTTAATGAGGAGAATATATTCATGTACTGTGATACGCTCATGAATATAGGCAATAAGCTTGAATCTATAGAAATCATAAAATCATTCGGTATAGAGCATATAAAGAAGGAAGACTTATTGACTTTGGTTACAAAGGCGATAGAGGATGATGTCTTTGAGCAAAGCAAAATATTGGTTGCCATAGCTTTTACACTTTATAAAGAAGGTGTATTTTGCGATAAGACTCTTGAATTTATTGCAAGAGCGTATGACGGCAGGACAATGGATATGTTTGACTGTTTGAAGGTTTGTGTCGAACAAAATGTTGAGACCTATGATTTTGAAGAGAGAATCCTGATACAGATGCTGTTTTCAAATCAGACATCAAAGCTTGATGAGGCTTTCGGCATATATGCTGACAGAAAGAGAGTTACGGATACCATTATCAGGGCATATTTTACGGTAAAGAGCGATGCGTTCTTTATGAATGATGAAGAGACAAAGGATGCGGTATTTGAGTATCTTGAAGACGGGCTCAATGATGTGGACGATATAAAAGAGTTTCCGAACATCTATATGCTTGCACTTTCAAAATATTATTCAAGTAAGGAAAAACTTAACTTCAAGCAGACAAGGCTTTGTGAGATGATTGTAAAAAATCTCTGTGATGAAGGTATGGTTTTCTCATATTTTAAGGCACTTGCAAAGTTTGTTTATGTTGACAGAGATATTTTGGAGTCAACTTTTGTAGAGTATAAGGGAGAAAAGGAAAATATTATACTTAAGTCAAAGATTTTCCCGATAAGTGATGACTTCTTTGAAGAGGAATTTCCTAATGTTTACAAAAATATTTTTGTAAAGTACAAGAAAATCTTTGCGGATGAAATTTGGGAGTATCAGGTTGTGAAGAATACAGAAGGTAATATTAAGGTATTGGCAAATGATTGTGTTCAATTCAACAAGGATGAGGACGCAAAAGAGAGCAGGTTTATCCTTATAAACGATATTGAGGATTTGCCTGAGGGAAAAGACGAGGAAATGAAGGAGAAGCTGACGGAATTTATATATAAGGATGAGTTGGTGGACAACTTGTTTGCGTTGATATAAAAAAAGAAAGGAATGCGAATATTTGCATTTAGAATTTATCTAGGATGGGAGAAACAATGAATCCAAAGGTACTTGGAATCGCTTTATCGGATATAAGTACCGGTCTTATATTTTATCCTGATGATGAAGCATTGACATTTCCTACTGTTATAAGTAAGAAAAAGAATGAAGATGCCTGGGTGGTAGGAGAAGAGGCCTATGCTCTGGCGCTGGATGGAAAAGGTATAATAACTGATAAATTATTAAAGTTGACCAGAAAAAACGGTATTGCAACCATTGACGGTACGAGATATAAGGGTAGAGATATACTGAAGCTTTTCTTCAAAGAGATAATACAGGTAGGTATGGAGAAGCTTTATAAGGAAAAGCCTGAAGAAGTTGTAATAGCTTTGGCAGGTCTTGACCAAAATATTATGAGGGATATCAGAGAAGCCTTTGTGGGACTTGGGTATCAACCGAATCATATACATATTATAAGTAAGGAAGAAAGCTTTATATACTTTGTGCTTTCACTGAAAAAAGATATATGGAACAATCGAGTGGGGATGTTTGACTTATCGGATGTAAGTCTTACCTACTATGAGATGCTTGCAAACAGAAACGCAAGAAAGCTCTTCGTAAGCGCGGAATCTGAAAATATGGATGAGGCATTCAATCTTCAGATACTGAGCAACCCTTCAGGTGCGAAGCTTGCCGATAAGATTTTGACCTCAGTAGCTGAAAAGGTGATGGATAAAAAGCAGTTTTCAGCTATATTTTTGACAGGGCAGGTATTTTCAGAGCATGACTGGGCTGAGAATTTTATAAGTTTTCTATGTTCAAGAGGAAGAGTATATCTGGATACAAATATCTTTGCAAAAGGTGCGGCTTTTAAGGGAGTGGACCTTGCAAGTGAAAACTCCATCTACAATATTGTAGCAACCTGTGAGGGAAGACTGAAATCCGATATATATATTGATGTTGTAAGCGGAGGCAAGGAAGCGAAGATATATCTCGGCAAGGCCGGAGATTTTTGGAACGAGCCTACTACAGAGCTTTTGCTTGTGCCTGACAACAGTGAGATTATTGATATAAATGTGGTAAGTGTAGACGGAAAAGATAAGAAAAATATACCTATATTGCTTGATTTCTTACCTAAGAGACCTATAAAGACCAGAAGAATATTTTTCAAATCAAGCTTTTTAAACAACAAGATAATGAATCTGGAGATAGCGGATGCAGGCTTTGGAGATATGTATCCTGCGACAGATGCAAAGAGAAATATTGAGGTGAGTATATGGGATTGATTTTATGTGAGAATTTGAGAACAAAAAATCCTTTCCGTATAGAGGTGTTGTCACTTAATGTATACAGCTTTGAGGAGCTTTGCTATATAATATACGAAAACCCGATTCTGGTGACTGAGGGTATTGTCAGTGATGAACTTGTAGACTTTATTGAAAATGAGTTGGGTATTACTACTTTGGCTGAGAGCATCAAAAGAAAAAGGTCAAACGGAGTGGATGATACTGATATCTTGGTCTATATCATTGATTCATGTGATTTATATAATAACGCTGAATCCATTCTGTTTCGAAATGCCGTTGCAAAGATAAAAAAGATGAGCGCATGGGAAGTCGGAAAGCAAAGAGCCGACTATATGTTCTATATAGGAAGATACGGTGTCGCAAAGAAATATTACCTTGAGATACTTGATATGGAAAAAAAGGCCGACAACAACTTTATCGGAAGCATCTATCACAATCTCGGTGTGACCTATGCGAATCTTTTCCTATATGAAGAGGCCTATGATGCTTTCAAAAAATCTTATGAGCTTACAAATGATGAAGTCATTTTGATGGAAATATACTTTTTAAAGAGGATATTTGACTCAGAGGGAAAGAAGAAAAAGAGTGCCGAAATAAATGATGCGTTTAAAGCGGACTTGATGGAAGAGGCAAAAAAAGCTTTTGATATAGCGGTAAGCGGCATCAAAGAAGGTGACAGATTAAAATATATAGAGTATATTTTCAATATGGAAGATAAAGAAGAAAAGAAAAAAATGATAACTGAGTATATCAAAAGACTCAAATCAGATTACAGAAACATGAAGTAAGAGGTATTTATGAAAGAATTGGAAAAAACATACAGCCCAGAAAAGATAGAGGGCAGGATATACAGAAAGTGGTTGGAAGGAAAATATTTTCATGCAGAGGTAAATAAGGATAAGAAGCCTTTTACCATCATCATGCCGCCGCCAAATATTACAGGACAGCTGCATATGGGACATGCACTTGACAACACAATGCAGGACATACTTATCAGATATAAGAGAATGGCCGGATATGAGGCACTTTGGCAGCCGGGAACAGACCATGCGGCCATAGCTACAGAGGTAAAGGTCATTGATAAGTTAAAGGCCGAGGGCAAGAACAAATATGAGCTTGGCAGAGAAAAATTCCTTGAAGAGGCGTGGGCATGGAGAAATGACTACGGCACAAGAATAATCAATCAGCTCCAAAGACTCGGATCGTCTGCAGACTGGGACAGAGAAAGATTTACCATGGATGAGCATGGTCAAAAGGCTGTAAAGGAAGTATTTTTAAAGCTTTATGAAAAGGGTTATATCTACAAAGGCAACAGAATTATAAACTGGTGCCCTGAATGTAAGACATCCATTTCGGATGCGGAAGTTGAGCATATCGAGATGGAGGGCAACTTCTGGCATATCAAGTATCCTATAAAAGGTGAAGAGGGCAAGTTTGTGGAGATTGCGACCACAAGACCTGAGACACTTTTAGGTGACAGCGCCGTAGCTGTAAATCCTTTGGACGAGAGATATAAGGATATAGTAGGAAAGAAGCTTATACTTCCGCTTGTAGGCAGAGAGATTCCTGTAGTAGCGGATGAATATGTAGATAAGGAGTTCGGTACAGGTTGTGTTAAGATAACACCTGCACATGACCCTAACGATTTTGAGGTAGGTAAAAGACATAATCTGCCTGAAATCAATATAATGCATGACGATGCCACAATCGACTGTCCGGGAAGTAAGTATGACGGACTTGACAGATATGAGGCAAGAAAACTTATAGTAGAAGACCTTAAGAATGAGGGACTTTTGGTAAAGGTTGTACCGCACAGTCACAATGTAGGAAGACATGACAGATGTAAGACTGTAGTGGAGCCTCTTATCAAGCCTCAGTGGTTTGTATCTATGAGCGAACTGGCAAAACCTGCTATAAAGGCGATAGAGACAGGTGAGCTTAAGTTTGTACCTGAGAGTTACTCAAAGACATACTTGCATTGGCTTGAAAATATCAAAGACTGGTGTATATCAAGACAGCTTTGGTGGGGACATCAGATACCGGCATATACCTGCAGTAAATGCGGTGAGATAACAGTTGCAAAGGAGAAACCGGATGCCTGTCCGAAATGCGGATGTCATGAGCTTGTACAGGATGAGGATACACTTGATACATGGTTCTCATCTGCACTTTGGCCTTTCTCAACACTGGGATGGCCTGACGATACACCTGAGATGGAATATTTTTATCCTACAGATGTACTTGTAACGGGATATGACATTATATTCTTCTGGGTAGTAAGAATGGTATTCTCAGGATATGAACAGACCGGTAAATCACCTTTCCATACGGTACTTATACACGGACTTGTAAGAGATTCAGAGGGAAGAAAGATGAGCAAATCCCTCGGAAACGGTATAGATCCGCTTGAAGTAATAGATAAGTACGGTGCCGACGCACTAAGAATGATGCTTATCACCGGAAATGCACCGGGAAATGATATGCGATTCTACTATGAGAGAGTGGAAAGTGCCAGAAACTTCGCCAACAAGATTTGGAATGCCGCCAGACTTATAATGATGAATGTCGGAGATGAAAAAGTAGGTGACATAGATAAGTCAAAGCTTATGCTCTCTGACAAGTGGATTCTTTCAAAGACAAATAAGCTTATAAATGAGGTAACTGCAAACCTTGACAAGTATGAGCTTGGTATCGCACTTTCAAAGATATATGACTTTGCATGGGAAGAGTTCTGTGACTGGTATATAGAGATGGTAAAGGTAAGACTCTGGAATAAGGAAGACGAAACCGGGGATACAGCACTTGCGGTACTTATATATGTTCTTAACAACATACTTAAGCTTTTGCATCCTTTCATGCCTTTTATTACAGAGGAAATATATTGCACTGTCAATGAAGGTGTAAAGACTATAATGATTGAGCCTTGGCCTGTAGAAAATACCGATTATAATTTTACAGAGGATGAGAATAAGGCGGAGCTTATAAAGGAGGCCGTAAGAGCTGTCAGAAATGTAAGATCTTCTATGAATGTACCGCCTTCACATAAGGCAAAGGGTATAGTAGTCAGTGAGGATGAGAAAATCAGAGATACATTTGAGAGTGCCGGAGATTTCTTTAAGCAGCTGGCCGGAATGGACAAGCTCATCATAGACTCCGATGATTCTACAGTGGAAAAAGACTCTGTAAGAGTTGCAATTCCGAATGCATCTGTTTATTTACCTCTCAGAGAGCTTGTAGATATTGAAAAAGAAGTTGAAAGACTGAAAAAAGAAGAGAAAAAGCTTATCGGTGAGGTGGCAAGATCAACCGGAATGCTTTCAAACGAGAAGTTTGTAAGTAAGGCGCCACAGGCTAAGATAGATGAAGAAAAGAAAAAGCTTGAAAACTACGAGCAGATACTTTCACAGGTAAGAGAGCAGCTTGCAAGATTATCCGATTGATATGAATGAAAAAGAATATATAGAGAGTATACCCATGTGGGCAAAGAAAAAGAACTCACTTTCGGAAGTAAAGAAAAATATAGAAACTTTAGGGGTTAAGCTTCCGAAGATTGTTCATGTAGCAGGTACCAACGGGAAAGGCTCTGTATGTGCATATCTTGGCAATATCCTGATTGATGCGGGAATGAAGGTGGGAACCTTCATTTCGCCGCATTTGATAGAGGTTAATGAGAGAATATTGCTTGATATGAAACCTATATCTGATTATGAGTTGGAGGATATTTCAAAGTATGTAAGAGAAAAGCTTAAGGGCGCATTGAATCATCCCACATACTTTGAATATCTTTTCTATATGGCGGCGGTCTGTTTTTCAAGGTCAAATCTTGATATTGTCATACTTGAAACCGGTATGGGCGGCAGACTTGATGTGACTAATATATTTGATGAAACTATTGGTATTATTACAAGTATAGGTATGGATCACATGATGTATCTTGGAAATACTGTAAAAGAGATCGCGTTTGAGAAAGCCGGTATTATAAAAAATGATTCTGTTATAATCTTTGATGACTGTGATGAAGAGTCAAATGAGGTTATAAAAGAGACAGCAAAGATAAAAAATGCAAAGACTTTTGCACTCTCAAGTATAGACTATGAGAGCTTTGACTTTACATATGTAAACTACAAAAAAAAGGCTGCGGCACTTGCCGTATTGGCGGCAGGAGTGATTCTTAACAGATCGGATATAGATACGAAAAGTATAAAATCTACCGTTTGGCACGGCAGAATGGAAGAGGTTGGAAGAGATATTATTATAGACGGTGCCCATAATGTACCTGCAATTAAAGAGTTTGTAGATAATGCTCTTGCCGTTTCAAAAAACAGAAACAAAAATATAAAGCTTTTGATATCAATAGTAAAGGATAAAGAAATTGAAGAGATGTTTGATATAATTACATCAGGTTTGGATGTAAAAAAGTATTATTTGACTTCACTTGATTCATACAGAAGCAATGATATAAAAAAGCTTTATAACAGCTTAAATATACTTTTAGAAAAAAATAAAAAAGTCGCAGAGGTTGCCTGCTATAATAATACGAAGGAAGCTTTATCTGAGGCTGAGTTTGAGAAAAGGGACGATGAGATTTTATTTTGCGTAGGCTCATTGTACCTGATGGGAGAGATATTAAAAGATGATAGATTTTGAAGAAGAATTAAGTAAGTTTAAGCCGTCACCGGATATTTCGTCAGTGGAGGATATCATTGCAAAGAGTGATATTTCGGATTTGAACGATATCTTGATGGAACTGTTGAAAGAACAGGTAAAGGGCTGAAAATGACCGGTATAAACAGAAGAAGAAAACTGGAGCAGATGTCAAACGGTTACTACAATTTGGGTCTGTCTTTAGCAAAGGAAAGAAATTTATCTTCGTCACTTAATGCACTGAGTATAGCTTTGGGACTGAATAAGAAAAATACGGATGCAAGAAATCTCTACGGACTTATCTGTTTTGAGATGGGAGAAGAGACGAAAGCACTTATTTCTTGGGTGATCAGTATAAATATCAGCCAAATAGGGAATCCGGCACAGAACTATCTGCAGAAAATCAGAAACAAGTCCGCATATCTTGAAAAGTCACAGGATGCTATTTCAAAATATAATAAGGCAATCTCACAGATAAGAACCGTAAACTACGATATGGCAAGGATGAATCTGAAGCAGGCAGTGGATATAAGGCCGCACTTTATAAAGGCAATGCTTGCACTTGCACTTTTGGATATAAAAGAAGGCAAGGCAGGTGAGGCAAAAAAGCTTTTGGATTCAGTGCTTTCAATCGACAGATTCAATACAAAGGCTATCACCTATCTGGATGAGATGAAGCCTATGGTTGAAAAAAAGCCAAGAAATGGAAGGCTGTCCGTCATAGGAAGTCCTGTAAAAAAAGAAAAGCCTGTGGAAAATACAAGCACAAATATGCCTGTAACCGAGATATATAAGAATTATTCGGGAATGTTTACAGCCATCAATGTAGGTATCGGACTTATTGTAGGTGCCTGTGCCATGGTATTTTTATATATGCCTACTATGAAAGTATCACTTAATAATGCACACAATAAAGAGATGGTCGAGATTTCACAGAAGTTAAACGATGCAAACCTTTCCATGGAATCGTTAAAGAGTGAAAACGAGTCCTTAAACGATCAGGTAAATAAGCTCAATGAGGTGAATAATACATCCACCGAGAATATGAACTATAAGCTTTTGCAGTATGTTTATCTTGTAGGCGTTGTGAAAGAGTACAATGCAAAAAATTATACCAAGGCGGCGGAGATTTTTTCAAATATTGACACAAATCAGCTTACCGATGTGGACAACGGTCCGGGCATTTCAATAACAGGTACATTCGGAGAGATTGCACCTAAGATGAGGGCTGACGGTCCGAAGCTTTTAACTGCGGTAGCTGACGGACTTGTAAAATCGGGAGACTATGCAGGTGCTATAGGTTACTATGATGCGGCACTTAGGATAGCACCGGACTATCTTGAAGCAAAGTATAAGAAGGCATTGGCATATAAGACTTCAGGAGATGTGGAGACTGCAAACAATCTCTTTACAGAGATTATCACGGCAGCACCTGAGGATAAATTTGCCAAAGAAGCACAAAGAGAGAGAGGGTACTGATGAATATATCAAAGGCAAAGTATATTTCACTTTTTTCCGGGTTATTATTTCTTATAGCCGGAATTTATATGATATACAATCCCTTATTTATAGCATATACAATGAATATAATATTCTGTATATTGCTTATTATAGAGGGAGTTTCACAGCTTAGCGCATATTTTTATGAAAAACATGAGAGCAGAAGTATATGGAGACTGATAGAGGGTATTATTTCCATAGCTATAGGAATATACTTTTTGATAGGTGATTCAATCGGACTGCCTCTTGCATTTATAACGGTTATAGGCATATGGCTTATTATTATCGGTATAAGCAGACTTATGATGGCAAGAAGAGTTATGGAATTTGAAAGAAATATCGGTCAGAGACTTATTGTTGTAGGTATTGTAGAGATAATATTCGGAATAATAGCTGTAGCAAGGCCTGTGGTGATATCAAATTATATAGCATATCTGATTGCAATTGCTCTTATAATACAGGCAATTGTAGATATCTTCAGATTCTTCAGATTGAACAGAATGCAAAGAAAGATGAAATAATATCGCATATAAAGACCTTACAATATACTGTGTAAAAATATATTATCAATAGTGTTGTTGTTGAAATAACATACAAAAGTGGTAAAATAGAATAAAAAGTATATGTGAGGTGGGCGTATGAAATTTTTTATTGATACTGCGAACGTGGATGAAATCAGAGAGGTCGCATCATGGGGAGTGCTCTCAGGTGTGACCACCAATCCTTCATTGGTAGCAAAGTCGGGAAAGAAATTTGAGGATGTTATCAAAGAGATTACGGATATTGTAGACGGTGCTATAAGCGGTGAAGTGAAGGCAACCACTACAAAGGCTGAGGATATGATAGCTGAAGGCAAAGAGATTGCAAAGATTCATAAGAATATGGTCGTTAAGATTCCTATGACTGATGAAGGACTTAAGGCAATTGCCGCACTCAGCAAAGAGGGCATTGCTACCAACTGTACGCTGATTTTTACACCTTTGCAGGCACTCTTGGCTGCAAGAGCAGGTGCTACCTATGTATCACCTTTCCTTGGAAGACTTGATGATGTGGGAACCAGAGGAGTATCTTTGATAGAAGATATTGTGGAGATCTTTGATATACACGGTATCGGTACACAGATAATAGCCGCTTCGGTGCGCAACAATATGCATGTGCTTGAGTGTGCAAAGGCCGGAGCCGATATCGCTACAGTACCGTATTCGGTATTCAAGTCTATGCTTAGCCATCCGCTGACAGATGCAGGTATCAAAAAGTTCGTAGCAGATTACGAAAAATCAATAAAATAATCAAACAAAAAAGAGCCGATAAACGGCTCTTTTATTGTGTTTAAATACGCATTCTCAGATATAATTAAGCGCGCTCTACAAAACCTGAGCGAAGGCATGAAGTACATACATACATCTTCTTAGATCCACCTTCAGTCTTGACCTTAACGGACTTAACATTAGCCTTCCATATTTTGTTGGATCTTCTATGAGAATGGCTTACTGCATTACCAAAATGAGCAGCTTTTTCGCATATTGAACATTTTGCCACGGTTACACCTCCTTTGACATTAATTATAAATATTTATAATTATTTTGGATTGGACTTCATCACAATCGGGAAAAACCCGTGCAAAATCCATAACGGCTATATTTTACCAAAGAAAAATACTATTTGCAAGACATTTTATAATTTATTATATTGTGGTACAATATAACGGATTAGAGTTCAGGCTAAGTTCTGAATAATGTAATCTTTATGCCAAGATACATATATAAAAGGAGTATTTAAATGAGTAATATTGACATTAAGTCCATAAATACCATAAGAGTATTGAGTGCAGACGGTATTGAAAAAGCAAAATCAGGCCATCCGGGGTTACCGTTAGGGTCGGCTCCGATTGCATATGAGCTTTTTGCACATCATATGAAGCACAATCCGAAGAACCCGACTTGGGCAAACAGAGACAGATTTATCTTATCTGCAGGACACGGTTCCATGCTTTTGTATTCATTATTCCATCTCTTTGAGTATGGCGACCTTAGCTTAGAGGATTTGAAACAGTTCAGACAGCTTGATTCAAAGACTCCGGGACATCCTGAGTACGGACATACCGTAGGAGTTGAGGCAACTACAGGACCTCTGGGAGCCGGAATGGGCATGGCTGTAGGAATGGCTATGGCAGAGGCACATATGGCAAGTGTGTTCAATGAAGACGGATTTGATATAGTGGATCACTACACCTATGTTTTAGGTGGAGACGGATGTATGATGGAGGGTATTTCATCTGAGGCGTTTTCACTTGCAGGCACACTCGGACTGTCAAAACTTATTGTATTCTATGATTCAAACGGCATCTCTATAGAAGGAAGTACAGATATTGCATTTACAGAGAATGTAGTTGAGAGAATGAAAGCATTCGGATTCCAAACTATAGAGGTGGAAGACGGAAATGATATTGAAGCTATAGGAAAAGCGATAGAAGAGGCTAAGGCGGACAAAGAAAGACCGTCATTTATAAAGGTTAATACCATAATAGGCTACGGTGCGGGAAAGAAGGCCGGAAGCGCGTCATCACACGGTGAGCCGCTTGGAAGTGAGGCACTTGCAGCACTTAAGTCAGGTTTCGGATTCAATCCTGATGAGAGCTTTAAGGTGGATGACGATGTTTATGCAAACTTCAAGTCTGTAAATGAGAAGAATGCAAAGGCGGAGGATGAGTGGAATAAGCTCTTTAAAGAGTATGCAGCCAAGTATCGTGATAAAGCAAAGCTTTGGGGAAAATACTACAATGATATAGATGAGTCTTTGATAGATACCGACGAGTTCTGGAGCTGGGATGAAGCGTCTGCCGCTACCAGAAATATATCGGGAGGTATAATCAACAGATTAAAGGACATATACCCGAATATTATAGGCGGTTCGGCTGACCTATCTCCATCCAACAAGACAGTAATGAATAATGAGGGATATATTGCAAAGGGAGATTACTCAGGCAGAAATATACATTTCGGTGTAAGAGAGCTTGCAATGACCGCAATTACAAACGGTATACTTCTTCACGGCGGACTTAGAGCATACTGTGCCACATTCTTTGTATTCAGTGACTATACAAAGCCTATGGCAAGACTGTCAGCACTTATGAATATTCCTACAATATTTGTATTTACACATGACTCTATAGGAGTAGGTGAGGACGGACCTACACATGAGCCTATAGAGCAACTTGCAATGCTCAGATCATTGCCGAACTTCAACACATTCAGACCGGCGGATGCAAGAGAGACTATTGCGGCTTGGTATGCGGCTCTTGTATCAAAGAAAACTCCTACCGCAATTGTGCTTACAAGACAGAATTTGCCTCAGCTTGACGGAAGCGGAAAGAAGGCGCTTAAGGGCGGATATGTCATAAAGGAGGCATCAAAGGCGGTTCCTGATATGATTTTGATAGCTTCTGGTTCGGAGGTTTCACTTGCAATAGATGCGGCAACAGAGCTTGAAAGCGAAGGTATTGCCACAAGAGTTGTAAGTATGCCTTGTATGGATGTATTTGAAAACCAGAGCAAGGAATACAAGGAAGAGGTTTTACCTAAGACTGTAAGAAACAGAGTTGCAATAGAGGCACTTTCAGGCTTCGGATGGGATAAATATACAGGACTTGACGGAAGAGTTATATCTATGAATTCTTTCGGGGCAAGTGCGCCACAGGATTTGCTTTTCAAAAAGTTCGGATTCACAAAGGAAAATGTAGTAGCGGCAGCTAAGAAAGTATTGAATCAATAAAATTCCGGCAGATATAGAATTTCTATATCTGCTTTTTGTAGTTATAAGGAGATAAAAATGGGCGGTATTTTCGGTGTAGTAGGTAAAAACGACTGTGTAATGGATTTGTTTTTCGGAGTGGACTATCATTCACATCTGGGCACAAGACGAGGAGGAATGGCGGTATTTGACGGTGAGTATTTCAACAGAGTGATCCACAATATTGAGAACTCACCTTTCAGAACAAAGTTTGAAAGAGATGTTGACGATTTGCACGGACCTATCGGAATAGGCTGTATTTCGGATGAGGACCCTCAGCCTTTACTTATACAGTCAAGCCTTGGAAGTTATGCAATCACTACTGTAGGTAAGGTGGACAATCATGACGATATAGTCAATAGGCTTTATACCGAGGGAAGAGTACATTTTCAGGAGCAGAGCGGCGGTCGCATCAATGACAATGAGCTGATTGCCACATTGATATCCTCAAAGCAGTCATTTAAGGAAGGACTTGAGTATGTACAGGATACTGTAAAAGGTTCTATAAGTGTGGTACTTTTGACAAAGGAGGGAATATATGCCGCCAGAGACAGACTTGGAAGAACCCCTCTTGTAATAGGGCATAAGAAAGATACCTTCTGTATTACATTTGAAAATCACGCGTATTTGAATCTGGGTTACAGCTTTTATAAGGAACTGGGGCCTTCGGAGATTGTATTTATTACTGCGGATGAAGTAAAAGAAGTGTCACCTGCCAAAGAAGAGATGAAGATATGCTCGTTTTTGTGGGTTTACTACGGCTATCCTACGGCATCTTACGAAGGCGTGAATGTAGAGACCATGAGATACAACTGCGGAAAACTTCTTGCAAGGAGGGATGATATAGATGCCGATATCGTAGCGGGTGTTCCTGATTCGGGTACGGCACATGCAATAGGATATGCGAACGAATCGAGGATACCTTTTGCAAGACCTTTTATAAAGTATACTCCTACATGGCCGAGGTCATTTATGCCGACCAAGCAGAGCCAAAGAAATCTGATAGCGAAGATGAAACTTATCCCTGTACAGGAGCTTATAAGCGGCAACGATATACTGCTTATAGATGATTCCATAGTAAGAGGTACACAGTTAAGAGAGACCACCGAATTTTTATATAACTCGGGTGCAAAAAAGGTTCATGTAAGACCTGCCTGTCCGCCACTGCTTTTCGGATGCAAATATCTCAATTTTTCAAGGTCAAAGTCGGATTACGATCTGATTACCAGAAGAATTATAAGAGAGAGAGAGGGCGAGAATGTAAGTAAAGAAGTGCTTTTTGACTATGCGGACCCTGACAGTAAAAACTATAACGAGATGGTGGAGGAGATAAGAAAGATACAAAACTTCTCAAGTCTTAGATTCCACAGACTTGACGACCTTATAGAATCAATCGGCATTTCGCCTTGTAAGCTTTGTACCTACTGCTGGAACGGCAGGGAATAATTAGTGTGCTTGATATTATTCACTAAATTTAGTATAATACTTGCTTGATAAATTAAGCATGGGATTTTTATGTCCAATGCAAAAAAGGATGAGTATTTTGAAAAGTTCAAGTGAATTTAAAGTAATCCTTGTAAAGTTATTTAATGATATACTTGAATATCAGGAGAGTGCTCTTTGTACCTCTGAATTTAAGGATTTGACCAATAATGATATACATGTAATAAGTGCGATAGGAATGAATCGCAAGAAGAACATGTCTATGATTGCAAAAGAACTTGCAGTCACTATAGGAACATTGACCATTTCTATAAACAGCCTTGTAAGAAAGGGGTATGTAATAAAAGAAAGGTCCGAAAAGGATAAAAGAGTGGTCCTTGTGAGGCTTTCCGAAAGAGGAAAGAATGCATTCCTTAAGTATGAGGAGTTCCATGATGAGATGGTCAGGTCAATGATTGAAAACTTAGATGATATAGAGAGTGATACACTGATGAGTGCTTTGCAAAAAATAAATTCTTGGATTAGACTGGAAAAAACTAAAGACAAGTGAAATCAATATCAAGGTGTTTTAGCATAGACTAAGCACCATAAATACATAAAAAGGTGGAATAACAGATGAGCAAGAAACCATATTATATAACAACTGCCATTGCCTATGCTTCAGGAAAGCCGCATATAGGTAATACTTACGAGATAGTACTCGCAGACGCGATTGCAAGGTTTCGAAGAGAAGAAGGATTGGAAGTGTTCTTCCAGACCGGAACCGACGAACATGGACAAAAGATTGAGAATAAGGCAAAAGATGCCGGAATTACTCCAAAGGAGTATGTGGACAATGCTGCCGGACAGATAAGAAAGATCTGGGATTTGATGAACACATCATATGACAAGTTTATCAGAACTACAGATGAGGACCACAAAAAGCAGGTTCAAAAGATTTTTAAAAAATTCTATGATCAAGGCGATATATATAAGGGATGCTATGAGGGAATGTACTGTACGGCCTGTGAATCCTTCTTTACCGATTCACAGCTTGTAGACGGCAAATGTCCGGACTGCGGAGGCGAGGTATACCCTGCAAAGGAAGAAGCATACTTCTTTAAGATGAGCAAATATGCCGACAGACTTATTAAGTATATCAATGAGCATCCTGAGTTTATTCAGCCTGTATCAAGAAAGAATGAGATGATGAACAACTTCCTCTTGCCGGGACTTCAAGACCTTTGTGTAAGCAGAACAAGCTTTACATGGGGTATTCCGGTGGAGTTTGACCCTAAGCATGTAACATATGTTTGGCTTGACGCACTTTCAAACTATATTACAGGTATAGGATACGATGTGGACGGAGACAGCAGTGAGAGATTCAAAAAGTTCTGGCCTGCCGATCTTCACCTTATAGGAAAGGATATCATAAGATTCCATACAATCTACTGGCCGATATTCCTTATGGCACTTGATTTGCCGCTGCCAAAGCAGGTATTCGGACATCCTTGGCT